>CAZPEQ010000367.1:0-3054 GCA_964585605.1 uncultured Weeksellaceae bacterium
TGACATGTTATTGTTCAGTGACCCGCAGACCAGCGGCGGCCTTTTAGTTGCAGCGGATCCCGACAGTAAAAATGAAGTTGAAACTATTCTCCGCGAGGCAGACATTCCGATAAATTTAATTGGGAAACTAACAGAACTGAATACAACAGAACACATGATTGCGCTGGGCTAAGGTCGATTTTATCTAGTTTGGATTATTCGCAATCGAATAATTATATTCGCGCTCCCCTTCCCACACCTCCTTTCTATACTATTGACTGAAGAATTCGACGATTTGTCCTGCATTTCGTCAACCAAATAACATGGCTAGAAGACTAAACAACGAGGATATCGATCGTCTCCTCTCCGACTATCGTTCGGAAAAACGAAAACTCACATTCCAGCTTGATCAGGTTCGAGCTGCAATGAAAGACCTCAAAAAATTGAGGATCGAAAAGGAGAACATCGCTGCGGAAAAAAGTACAACCCGTAAATCTTACTACAAGAAAAAGCGTGGTCGCAGGAAAAAGCGGACAGTAGTTGAAGGTTATAAATTGAACGACTGGGATCAAATGGTCGTTGACTACATAACCAATGAGAACATGCTGCGCACAAAAGCTCAGATCCTAAAAACGACGAAAGCTTGGGCTCGCAAGAATCACCCACGTATGAAAGCGGCCGAAGTAGAAGGGAAACTGACCCGTGTGTTGCAAAAACTTGCAGGTAAGCGCGGTGTTCTAGGGGGGCATCGAACAGGCTTGCAGCGTGGTTACCACTACGGAATAAAGGAGTGGTTCTTTGAGTCAAGTGGAAAGCTCATGAAAATTCACTTTGACAAGATCGAATTGCCTAAAGTGAAAAAATAGCCCATCTCGGACGTGATAAAGAACAGGCGCTTCGGCGCCTGTTCTTTATTAATAGACGACGTACTTTACAGTCAACAATCGCGTAGATGTTATTCAATTCTCTTGAATTTCTACTGTTCTTCCCCGTTGTGCTGGCCTTGCACTTCTTGGTTTCAAGCCGGTGGCGTTGGTTGATTTTGCTCGCAGCCAGCTACTACTTTTATATGGCTTGGAAGCCAGCCTACATCCTGTTCATATTGATAAGCACGGTAATCGCCTATTTTCCTTGGCAGGCGTATTAAACCGCACGCTAACGGTTGTTGAATAATCGTTTATTCCAACTCGTGCGTTGCATGGCACGCTCACTATAGAACAAAGGGTAAAAGACAATACCACTTGTGGCACCAATGAACGCTCCCACTAGAATGTCCTCCATAAAATGCATGGAGATCCAGACACGGGTGTATGCCGCAAATACGGCCAATACGCCGAAAAGGGCAGCAAGAGGTTTTGACCGAAAGATCAAAGCCAGGCAAACGAACATCACGAATCCAGCCGTTGAATGCCCCGATGGAAAGCTGAAATAGGAAGACAACTCCACCCCATCCGGAATGTGCAGACCGGGCATATCGTTCAAGAAATGTTTGGGCCTTCGCACATCTGCGAACGGTATCTGCTTTAACACTTGGGTGATGGATGAGGCGATAATAGCACTCGTGGCAAAATAGCCCCCGGCTCGGCGGCTGTTAAACATGAACAAAAAGAGAGCCACTACAAGTACGATGAAGCCATCAGCTATGTTCGTGCCATGGACAAACAGGGGATCCATCCAGGTGGGATGCAAACCATTCAAGTACACATGCAAGTCCAAATGCCCTTTCCTGATCACAAGCCAAGTGCCCAAAAAAGCAAAGCAGAGCGGTATAGGAAGTAACCAAGAAAGAACCCCCTTCATTGGGCTAAAGGTAAGTGAACGGTCAGGTTAACGATCTACGCTTGGTATACCCTTTGCAAAGTGATGAACACACCATGCGCTTTGGTAAGAATAGGAGTTGATTCAAAAATTGCTGCCTTTCTTCTATTTCCATACCCTTAAATTCAACCACCTTTATAGGTTGAATGATTAGGCTAAACAACTGAAATTCCAGAACTTTACATAGCATTTGGTCGGTACCTGTGATGCCCAAAACACTTCTTCTCATACTAATCTTCTTGACCTATGGTCAACGGTCTTTCGGGCAGTGTACATTCGATCTTGGAACGGATACAATCATCTGTGCAGGCGCTAGTCTAAACCTGAATTCTATTCCGGGAATGGACGACTACAGTTGGAGTACCGGTGCAACAACACCCAACATCGTCGTAAATGCAAGTGGAACTTACAGCTGTGCCGTATCACTCTTGCTAAGTGGTAATAATCTGATCACCAATGGAGACTTCAGTGCTGGGAACACCGGATTCACCAGTGATTACACCTTTAATGCGGGCGGCATGTTCGGTCCGACATCACTGGGCGGAACATATTTCGTCACCGACGACCCCAGTCTAGCGCATAGTAACTACAGCACCTGTGGTGATCACACGACAGGATTAGGCGACATGATGGTCACCAATGGCGATACCTTGCCAGGAAGTAATATGTGGTGTCAAACCGTAGCGGTTACCCCGAACACGAATTATCAATTCGGTTTTTGGCTACAAAGTGTGATTGATGTTTCTCCTGCCCAGTTGCAAGTCACAATGAATGGCATTCCTTTCGGAGTGCCGTTGACCGCTTCGAATACCGTGTGTATCTGGGACGAATTCTCGGATACGTGGGCTAGCGGAACCGCAACATCTGTAGACATCTGCATAGCGAATTTGAATACGGATGATGGCGGGAACGACTACGCGATAGATGATGTTTACATGTACGCTTATTGTGAGTTCTCTGACACAATAACGGTTACCGTTCAGTCTATTCCAACGCCAGCTCTGGGACCTGACCTGCAGCTATGTCCCTGGGATTCGGTGTTACTTGATGCCACCACTCCTGGAGCCTCGTACTTGTGGAGCACGGGAGCAACGACCCCTACTATATATGCGAATGCTTCCATACCTAATTACGCCGTCCAGGTCACTCTTAATGGCTGCACAGGTATGGACGATATTGGCATCACCTCTTTCAACATCCCTCCGCTCGACCTTGGCCCTGATACTATGCTATGTGACGGCACCCCCTTAGCCTTAT
>CAZPEQ010000368.1:0-3046 GCA_964585605.1 uncultured Weeksellaceae bacterium
AAGTATCACCTGATTGCGGGCATGGTGGTCATGGCAAAGACTTTTGCGCCAGCTAGTAATGACCTGCATATCGATAGAGAAAATGGGCTTTTGGTACGAGATCACGTAGTTTCGAGGTAGGAACACGATTTATCATGTCTAGAGCAGCTTCAGTGTTACTCGTCTTAATTGCCACATGCAGTGTATTGCACTTTGCGAAGGCTATTCTCATACCCTTCGTGGTAGCCGTCATCGTATGGTACTTGATACGTGAAGTCAACCGCTGGATCAGCTTGATCAAGTTCAGAGGCCGATCAATACCACGCGGACTGCGCGGTGTAAGTGCCTTTATCGCCATTTTCGGCACCCTCTGGTTCTCAATCGTCCTGCTATCTAACAACTTAAAGGGCGTAAAAAAGGTTCTTCCTGACTATGAAACGAATCTACTTCGTCTAAAGGTGGTTGTTGAGGAACGCTTTGGAATCGACCTGCTGGATCAGTTACAGCAACTAGGGGCGGACATCGACCTAGCAAGCATGTTCTCGAAGTTGTTTAATGAACTGACCCTGTTGTTCGGCAATGCTTTTCTCGTAATCATTTACGTTGCCTTCTTGATGCTGGAGGAACAATGGTTTCCCGCTAAACTCAAAGGAATTGGCACTTCGGAGAGCGCCACGCGAAACGCTGCGATCTTGAAGAAGATAGACGTTTCGCTAAGCAAGTATGTTACGCTGAAGACCTTCGTAAGCTTAATCACGGGGGTAGCCAGTTACATCGCGCTGATGTTGCTCCAAGTGGACTTCGCCTTCTTCTGGGCCTTCCTCATTTTTCTGCTCAACTACATACCTACGATCGGCTCCCTTATTGGAACGGTTTTCCCTGCACTGGTTGCCGCGCTGCAATTTGGAGCACTTATGCCCGCTGTGTGGGTGTTGGTAACGGTCGGTGTGATTCAAGTGATCGTGGGCAACGTGGTAGAACCTAAGCTGATGGGGAATACGCTGAATATCAGCTCTCTGGTTGTTATTCTATCTCTTGCCGCCTGGGGCAGCCTCTGGGATATTGTAGGAATGATCCTAGCTGTGCCAATAACGGTGATGATGATCCTGATCTTTGCTCAATTCCCTGCTACAAGGCCTTTTGCCGTCCTACTATCAGAGAAAGGAAAATTAACCTAGGTCCATTCTCATTCATCGATTGTAGCCCGCTCTTCGACGAAGAGGTTAACGGAATTACCAAAATCTAACAAAATGAGCGCTGAGGTGTTCTTAACTTGTAAGGACTTATTCGCCAGCAAGATGAGATACACCGCTACTGTTATTGGTTTGGCTTGGTTCACTGCGCAGCTCTTGGCGCAATCACCTAGTGCGTTCATCCATGTGGATCAATTCGGTTATTTGACCAACGCTGAAAAGGTAGCTGTCCTGTCAGATCCTCAATTCGGGTTCAACAATGCGGGGTCGTTCACGCCAAATGGGAATGTTGAAGTAGTGGATGCTTCAAGTAACACAGTGGTATATAGCGGTGCAGCAATACCATGGCAAGCAGGAGCAGTACACCCTGAGAGTGGTGATAGAGGTTGGTGGTTCGATTTCTCTGCATTCACAACAGCGGGCATCTACCGTATTCGTAACAATGGCGAGTTATCCCCCACATTCCGAATAGGTGATAATGTGTACAAGGATGTTTTGCGAGATGCCGGAAGAATGTTCTTCTACAACAGATGCAACCACCCCAAGGGAACTCCCTATGCAGCCTTAGAATGGACAGACGGATTGGATTTCATGAATCCGCTTCAGGATGCGAATTGCCGATTTATCGACGACCCGACAAATGCAGGCCTTGAAAAAGACCTCACTGGAGGTTGGTATGATGCGGGTGATTATAACAAGTACGTGTCCTTTGCCGGCAGAGCGGTTCATGACCTATTGAGCGCATATGAAGAAAACCCGCAGGCTTTTAGTGATGATTGGGATATTCCTGAGAGCGGGAATGGAATACCTGACTTGTTGGATGAGGTGAAATGGGAATTGGATTGGTTGGTAAAAATGAACAATAGCGACGGCTCTACGCACAATAAGATGGGTAGTCAAAATCATTCGGAGAATTCTTCCTCTCCTCCTAGTGTCAATACCGACCAGCGGTTTTATGGCCCCACTTGCACTTCTGCTTCTATTCGAGTTGCCTTGGTTTTCGCACAGGCTGCACATGCATTTCAGGGATTTCCTTCCATGGCTTCCTTCGCACAGGACATGGAAACTAGGGCCATTGCCAGTTACGACTACTGGATCGCCAACTTTTTGAGCAATACATTGGAAACAGATTGTGATGATGGCAGCATCGTAAGTGGTGACGCGGATGTTGATATTGAGAACCAATTGGATGATGCCGTTGGAGCTGCAGCCTATTTGTTCCGATTGACGAGTAACAACTCCTATTCTGCTTTCCTCCAATCCGTTCACCTGAGTGCGGAACAGATCAGCATTCCCTACTGGGGCGCATACAAAATGGCCGGCAATGATGGTTTGTTGATGTACCAAGGACTTCCTAATGCGAATGGCAACTTAAGTTCGAGTATTACGGCTGCGGCCACGGATGCTGCCAGCAATAATTGGAACGGTTACTTCGGGTTCAACGAAACGGAAGATCTGTACCGGGGCTTTATGCCAGATTGGAGTTACCATTGGGGGTCAAATCGCCCAAAGGCCAATTATGGCGTGCTGAACATGTCCCTCGCAAGGAACGGCATCAATACAGCCGCTTCTAGTGATTATGAGCGCGGAGCCGCTGAGTTACTGCACAACTTTCATGGCGTAAACCCATTAGGCCTTGTTTACTTAACCAATATGGGACATTTGGGCGCAGAAAGAAGCTGTAACGAGATGTATCATACTTGGTTTGCCGATGGAACGGATTGGGACAATGCCCAAACGTCAGCCTTCGGCCCGCCTCCAGGCTATTTGACGGGAGGACCTAATCGCGCCACAAGTGTGGCTACGTTAACGCCACCTTTTGGACAGCCCGAACAAAAAAGTTATTTAGACTTCAACACAAACTGGCCAGATAA
>CAZPEQ010000369.1:0-3033 GCA_964585605.1 uncultured Weeksellaceae bacterium
CTGCTAGAAGCCTTAGGGATCAACTTCCACGTGAAAGATGGACAGCTGTGGGCATCAATGTCCGTTAACCAGGCTACCAAACAACCCATGGGTTTGTTGCATGGCGGAGCCACTGCTGCATTAGCAGAATCTTTAGGCAGTATGAGCTCCTTTCTGCTGCTTGATGCACAAACCCATGCCCCAGTCGGAACCCGTGTGAGTGCGAATCATTTACGCGGCGTTCATGAGGGCAAGGTTCATGCTGTAGGAGAACTTGTTCACCAAGGGCAGCGACTTCATGTCTGGAGTATACGCGTCTACAACGACCAGCAAAAGCTCGCCGCCACGTGCGAATTGACCAATATGATAATACCAGCTAAGTGACCGAGCAAGAAGTTCTACAGGTAGCTGCTGATTGCTGGGAACGTTCAGCGACCTTCTTTCTATTCAGAGAACCGCAAGGGCCGATCACCTTGTGGGTACAAGAACAAAGTTCTTTAATCAAATTCGGTGACCTTCCACGAGACTCTACGCATGACCTTGTACGCATCGCACCTTTTCTAGGAGCGAGCTGGGCGCTTCGTAAAGACCTATGCTTTCAAGAAGGGGATTCATTAACTCACCAAAGCTTGTCCGTTCTCCCTTTCTCGGGTAAAACCGCTACTGAACAGCCCCAGCTGGGTCAAACGGGATATTGCAAGTTGGTTGAGAACGCAATAGCAGAAATGCAAGTCACTGCTTTGAAAAAAGTAGCCTTATCCCGGGTCTTGACAGTTGACACGCGTGCAAGAACGGCGGTAGACCTTTTTCAACACGGTTGTACTCGATTGCCTGAAGCCTTTTGCTACCTGCTGCATGCACCAGAGACGGGAACATGGCTAGGTGCTGCGCCAGAGCAGTTGTTAGCCGTGCAAGATGATCGCATTACTATCGATTCTATAGCCGCTACACGCAAACGAGAGGACGTACCAGACCAAATAGAAGATTGGAACGAAAAGGAACAGCAAGAGCAAGCCATTGTTACCCAACGCATAATCCATGTTCTCGAAGACACTGGTTTCTCTGATATGTCGGTGAGCCCGTTAACTGTTCGCCATGCAGGTCCGGTATCTCACTTACACACGCAAATATCCGCAGCCTTGGATCAATCCAAACTAAATGCATTGATCTCGACTTTACACCCAACACCAGCGGTTGGCGGTGAGCCCAAGGAGCTAGCCCACCAGTTCATCGCAGAGCATGAAGTGCACGATCGTCAACTTTACACGGGCTACTTAGGGCCATGGCGCCCTTCAGGAAATAGCGCTCTGTACGTGAACATCCGTTGTATGCAACTGTTTCCATCTAAAGCACAACTTTACCTAGGCTGTGGTATTACTGCAAAGAGTGATCCTTTGGCAGAATGGGAGGAAACTAGGAACAAAGCGCGCACTTGGATGGATATATTAGCCCATTGAGTATGGAGACGACCGATCACTATAGTGCTGCATACCTCGCCAAGATCTGCGCAGCGAAAGCGATCAAACATGCCATCATTTCTCCGGGTTCTAGAAACGCGCCCTTGACCATTGCGTTCAATAGACAAGAGGGCATTACCTGTATTTCCATTCCCGATGAACGCAGTGCAGCCTTCTTCGCTTTAGGCATGGCCCAACAATTGAACGAGCCTGTTGCCCTCCTTTGTACATCTGGGTCAGCCATGCTCAATTACGCGTCGGCTACGGCTGAAGCATACTACCAGTTCATTCCACTATTACTTATCAGTGCCGATCGGCCGCAGGAATGGATCAATCAAGGTGTTGGGCAAACGATTCAACAATTAGGAGCACTTGAACCCCATGTAAAGGCCACCGTTCAACTGCCGCAAGATCCTGTGCATGTTGACGATCAATGGCACTGCCAACGTGTGATCAACGAAGCACTGGACAAACTCACGTTAGGGGTGAACGGCCCCGTACACGTTAATGCTCCTTTTCGCGAGCCACTTTATGGAACGAGGGAATATGATTGGAAAGACTTAAAAGTGATCGAGCAAGTCAAAACGCGAACTGCATTCACCGAAGAAGACCTGAATGATCTTTCCTTGGCATTCAATTCGGCTAAGAAGGTCATGATACTTGCTGGGCAACATGACCCTTCTGCAAAGCTGGGGCCTTTACTTTCGCAGCTCGTGAATGAGCAAAAGGTTGTGGTGCTCACCGAAAGTACCAGCAACTTGGATGGTGGCCCTTTTTACGGATGTATCGATCGTTTGCTACCAGCAACCCTAACGGAAACACACAAACCCGATTTGCTGATCTCCTTTGGAGGGCCGATTATTTCAAAACGGATCATTCACTTGTTGAGGGAATGGAATCCGGCACAACACTGGCGTATTGGTCGCGCACCTCGGCACTTGGATACGTTCCAAAGTCTAACGAAGGACATACAAGCTTCTCCTGATGCCTTCTTCGAGGCCATGTTAAGCCGAGCCGTTGACAAAGACAGTGCCTATTCAACTGCCTGGGAGATGCTTGATCGCGATTCGATCGCAATCCATGAGCACTTCATTGCCAACGCCCCTTTCTGCGACCTATCAGTTTTCAAAACCCTACTCGAAGAGATTCCAGAAAAATCGGATATTCACTGGGCCAACAGTACGCCTATTCGTTACTCACAACTCTTCGTCCGCGATCGCGGCCACGCACATTATGCTAACCGGGGTACGAGTGGCATTGACGGTTGCACGAGCACGGCCGCTGGTTTTGCACATGCCTCACAAAAACTGACCACCTTGGTCACAGGTGATGTAGCTTTCCTCTATGACACCAATGGGCTTTGGAATCACCACTTAAGCAATGCACTTAAAATCGTTTTGATCGATAATGGCGGTGGCAATATTTTCAAATACATCAACGGGCCGGACAGCACGGCCGAGCTTGATGAGTTCTTTGTGACCAAGAGTAAGGTTGATCCATTGGCTGTTGCCAAGGCATATGGCTTAGCGATCTTCGATTGCTCAACTGCAGACACACTCGCTGATCAAGTCAACGCACTTTATGCAAGCGCAGGCCC
>CAZPEQ010000370.1:0-3029 GCA_964585605.1 uncultured Weeksellaceae bacterium
CCGAAGACATACCCTCCGTTACTAAGCGCCAAGCCGGCGTAGAAGGTGCTGCCTAAATTATTTTGTACCACCGTACTAGGGCTCTGACTGTACACGTTGAAGTGAATTGCGGTTAACAGAATTAAAAGGCATCTGGCAAACATCATATGTAAAGGTATAGCAGACATTTAAATAATCTAGGAGGATAGATTTTAACCGTATGCTGTGCATCATCGGACAATCTGAAAAAATTCTGGGCAGTTCCACAACCATCACATGAATGCTTCATCGTAGCACTAAACGAGAATGGAACAGACCTTGCTCCGTGCGGATCTTATCAACATCCCCTGCGGGAGATGTTGATGGAGGAGGACCTTGTACCTCTCTCAAGGTCTCTCAGCATTGATCGCTAAGTATTAAACTCGATGTTGAATTGAGGACCTTGAGCTTCGTAAAAGGAGCTCAAGGACGAGCGGCCTGGTAAGGCGATCAATCGTAGCTGGTTCGACCATCTCCGGTGATCGGTATGACCGGTCCTAGGTATTTAGGCGACTTATTCGCGCTTACCTCGGCGAGTGCTTTACAATTTGCAAAGAGCTCCCGTATCGCGGCACGGCGTTTCCCGCCGTAGATCCGTTTATTAGCAACTACGCCGTGAGCATCAAGCCCTTTTTGCTGGGCAATGTACAAGGCCCTCGGCAGGTGAAATTCCTGAGTAACAATAAGGAGTTCCTCGGCCTGAAATACTTCTTTCGCTCGTACGATGGAACTGTACGTGTCGAAACCGGCGTGATCGGTGAAAATGTCAGATTCAGGAACCCCTTCCTCAACCAGGAAGGTTTTCATTGCATTCACTTCATCATAATCTACACGGCCATGGTCTCCACTAAGTAGGAATTTGTTGACCTTGCCCAATTTATAAAGGTCCAGCGCAGTAGATACGCGGTCTTCCAGCATTCCTGATAAGGAACCACTTTTGTACACAAGGCACCCGAGCACAAGTGCCGTATGTTTAGTAGGCGCTGTTTTCGCGTTCGCATAAATGAATGGCTCGGCGCGATGGTCAACGTATAGTTTCAAGAACAAAGCAGAAGCGATTGCAAGTAGTCCGAGTATCGCTAGACGAAAGGTGTATTTTTTAAATTTCTTCATGTGGTGGTATTTACTTGGTTGCCCCCAACTTCCTCAAGGTCTCTCAACCTTGATTGTTAATTCTTAAACTCGCCGTCGAATTGAGGACCTTGAGCCTTCTCGAATTGACTACACTTGGAGATATGTGCGAATTTGGCATGTTACGGTTCATGCCAATCATACCCGCAATGTCTGCATTGTTGCGCCTTCGGCGTTCGAGCAAGTTTGGCACATTTTGAACATGTGTTCCAGTATACTTGGTCGTTCTTGTGCTGCACGATGTAATTCGCGATCTCTATTTTCTGCTGCCGAACCTCCTCAGAACTCAGGTAAGGGTAATAGTAAGCCCTTTTTATATCGACGGGAGCCAGATGCATGTAGTAGTCGATCAAGTACGTTATCTGCTCTTGGTCCATCGTTGAACCTGATTAGGTTCGAATTTTCCTGAAGGTCAGGTTAACCCGCGGTTCATGGATCTTCTTGGTTGGTGGTAAACGATGCAACCACTGTTCTTGTGTTGTTCCTTCCATCAGCAATAAACTACCGTGTTCCAGAACGATAGAATGAGTCTCTTTGGTGCGCTTGTGCTTGAATGCGAATTTGCGTTCCGCACCGAGGCTCATGGAAGCGATCGCAGCTCGGGATTTTAGGGTTTTCTCTCCATCGCTGTGCCACGCCATACCCTCGCTGCCATCGTGATATAGGTTGAGTAGGCAGGAGTTGTAGCTGGCACCGGAAATGCGCTCGATCAGTTCTTTCAATTCGCGTAACGGGGCGGTCCAAGGCAAAGCGGTTTTGGTAGTGTTGGAATAGGTGTAGGTATATTCCTCATCGCCGTACCAAGCCGCTTTTCGTTTGGTAACGTAATGCTTGCCGAAAAGCTTCGCTTCATCGTGCTTCCATTGAATGTCCTCCAGCAAGGTTTGAAAGTAATGGGTAGCGTCTGCTTGTTCTAGCACCTTGCCTAAGTAACGGGTAGGACCGTCATAGGGTAACACCTCGGTGACGCCTTCGTGTTGCATCAACTGGCCGCTCGTGCTTCTTCAATAGCGTCGATCAATTGCTGAATATCAGCGGGCTCGTTGAATACGTTAACAGATACGCGGATGTACGCCCCGCGAACGGAAACGATGATATTGCGTTGCTTCAATTTTTCTTGAAGTAGGTCGATCTTTATGGCGGACGGTAATTGCAATGCGAACAAATGGTTTGAGAAATAAGTCTCGTCCTCTAGCGTAACGCCAAGCCCATGGAGGTATTTGGTCAGTGGTTGGATCAGTTCCTTGCAGTAGTCTTGCATGTTAGCGACACCCCAGGCATTGATCTGTGTTAGGCTTTCCCGAATAATGGGCATGAGTATGAAGTTGCTTGATTCACCCACATTGTACCGCCCCGCATGAGCTTGGTAGTTTGGGTCATAGTCGGTCAAGGAACTGAACGCTCTGGCATTGGTCCGGTTCATCCACGATTCTTCTAAGGGAACGCCATTGCTGAAATCGTCACTGATGTAGGCAAGAGCCATGGAGTAGGGGCCCATTAACCATTTATACGTCGCGCAAACCAAAGCGTGGACATGCAATTCTTGTAGATCGATCGGCGCGACTCCAACACTTTGCGTGCCGTCAACAAGCAACTTGGCACCAACGGCTCGGCATTTCTCACCAATGCGCTTGAGATCGAATTTTATGCCGTTCATCCAATGCGCGGCAGAAAGCATGACGATGGATGTATTCTGGTCGATCGCATCGACCAACTTGTTGTTCCAATTCTCCCCAACATGCGCGACTCCTTCGTCCGGGCCTACCGCAATGAGTTGGTTGTTATGAACGGCTGTCCATCGGCTTAGGGAGAAGTAGCCACTTGGGAATTCATCTTTTAGGGTCACCACATTCCCCCCGGTCTTGGGAACAATGTTGTTC
>CAZPEQ010000371.1:0-3028 GCA_964585605.1 uncultured Weeksellaceae bacterium
TGTTGGGCATTGGATTTTTGGGAAGGAGAAATACAATTGACGATAATTACGTCAACATAACGGCTATAATATAGTCAAAATCGAATACGAGTATGAAGAACATTTTTGAGCGTACAGAGAAGTGGTAGTAGAGTTATTTGTTAAGGGTTAATGAATCCTGGGGACTTCTCCTTAATGGCTAGCTACAAACTATTAATCGTCCCCGAGTTCCATATATATAGGCTCATGCCCACTGGTCATTGACCACTGTTCGCCTATCCTAAACCTGCACCTCCTGCCAGGGTTGAACCGTACCTTATAGGAGAAAGACACTAGCATGTTCGGGGGACAAAGCAGAAAACACATGAACATGACGCACCGGCAGAACATGTCGTTGTTGCGTCGTAAAAGCATGTACCGACAAGCCCCAACCGCGCCTAGGACTCAAAACGTGCTTAATGGAAAAAGACCTCCAGCCAAAGAGGCACTGGTAGAACAACTACTATCCATCCGCCAAATGATGGGAAGACAACGGCGGGTCAAACAGGTTATGTTGGGAATCATCATCCTTTTATTCATGCCCATTCTGGGGTATGGTCTATACCACATACACCTCTCCTTTGAGAAGGAACAAAATTGGATCGCACAGCAACACCAACTTGAACTAGAAACCAAAACGGAAAGGTATTTGTTCCTCATTACGGATGGGGACAATTGGCTCAAGCAGAACCATTGGCACAACGCCATTTTCCAATATAAAGAAGCGGTGAAGCTCTTCCCATCTGATTCAGATGCGCATTACCGGCTCGCATTAGCCTACACGTATCGTTGCCAAGCCGAGCAACTCAACTGTGCAAATGCAATCGCGCAGATTGAAGAGTTGATTATTTCGCAACCGAATAATGCAGACCTGTATGCACTTCGGGCAAGCCTCCATTATACGTACGGCGATACCGTTCTAGCAGCGCATGATTATGGAGAACACGCCAAACGAATTCATGGTCATTGATCAGAGAGGAGGCTTGCTCTAAAGGATGGGAGAATTATGGAGTGGTTCAATACAAACGCTTGTCTTTTTTAGAGTAACAAGAAGGTGACATGTATTTAATACATTACAAGCCTTAAGAAGGAAAAATGGAACACTTCGACGCAATTATCATCGGATCAGGCCAAGCCGGTACCCCCTTGGTTTTTAAAATGGCTGCTCACGGTAAAAAAGTGGCTTTCATAGAAAAAGAGCACCTGGGCGGAACATGCCTTAACGTGGGTTGCACCCCAACGAAAACCTATGTGGCCAGTGCGCGCAGGATGTGGGATGCGCAAAATGGGGAAGACTTAGGAGTGATTATTCCCGGCGGTGCCTATACCGATCTTAAAAAAGTGAAGGAACGCAAGGACAAGCTTATTAAAAAATCGGTCGACGGTATTGCGCGTGGGTTAGAAAAGAACGAGAACATAACTTACTTTAAAGGAGAAGCTTCTTTCACAGGCCACAAACAAGTATCAGTTGCTGGCCATGACCTTATTGCAGACCAACTATTCATCAATGTTGGCGGACGGCCTTTTATTCCTGATGGTTACGAAGATGTTCCGTATTTAACCAGTACGTCGATCTTGGAATTGGAAGAAATTCCAGAACACCTGATCATTGTTGGAGGCAGTTACATAGGCTTGGAATTCGGGCAAATGTTCAAGCGTTTCGGTAGCCGGGTCACCATAGTAGAGAAACATGCAACGATCATTGGCAGGGAAGATCCGGAAGTCAGTGATTCGGTCTTGAAATTCTTGAAAGATGAGGGTGTTGAATTCAGACTACAGGCGGAATGCATCTCGGCTACAAAGGAGTCTGATGGGATAGCCGTGCACGTGAATTGCGAATTGAATGGACCGCCAAGTGTGAAGGGTTCGCATTTACTATTGGCCGTGGGAAGGCGCCCCAATACAGACACATTGAATCTAGAGGCTGCAGGTGTTAACGTTAACGCAAGAGGTGTGATCGAGGTTAATGACTACTTAGAAACCAATGTTCCGGGAGTCTATGCGCTCGGGGATTGCAATGGTCAAGGAGCATTCACACACACCGCGTACAATGACTATGAGATCGTGGCAGAGAATATGTTTGAAGGCAAGGATCGCAAAGTGAGTGACCGCTTAATGACCTACGGCCTTTTCGTTGACCCACCGTTGGGAAGGGTTGGTATGACGCGAACCGCTGCTTTGGCAAAAGGCTATAGCATTTTGGAAGGCAAACGGCCAATGAAGCGTATTTCCAGAGCAAAAGAAAAAGGAGAGACCAATGGCTTAATGAGTGTGATCATTGATGAATCAACACACAAGATCCTTGGCGCTTGCGTACTAGGTGTTGGAGGTGATGAGGTCATCAGCAGCATACTGAATGTGATGTACGCAGGATCAACCTATGAAGTGATCCGCGATTCCGTTCAACCCCATCCAACCATATCTGAGTTGATCCCAACAATGATGGAATCGGTGGTTAAGGTGTCGTGACTTCAAGTGGAAAGGTTCCGGCTTGTTTGGCTCAACGCGGTTGTTATTTCTTTATCAGCCATTGTTTGAAGTACAGGTTTTCAATTCTTTTTCGGTCTAACGAGTCGACCATCTCAACAGGTATGGAGTCAGACTGTAAATCAATTCGATACCACACGGCTTCATCTTCTCTATCAAACTTAAGGTCACCATTTACATCTCTTTTGGTTCGAACGATAAGTTGATCTGTGTTGGGAACTATCGTATAAGATTCAATGTTCTCATTCAATGGCGAAAGTCTTTTTAGTCCAGTTCCGTCTGTCTTTGAAATGAAAAGATGTTCTGGGTCGTCTCCACTTAGCTTCTGGTCATTATTGAAGTCCGTGTCAGCAATTCGATACAAGATGCGATTTTGAAGAATCGTGCCTGCACCCTTAATGTTAATGGAATAATCGCTTACTCGAATTTTATTCTCTGTTAAGAGCTTCGTTTCTCCGTTAGAACGATCATAAAAAAGGATGTTCCAGTATCTTGGATAGTCTTCAGACCAGTAGCCATCACT
>CAZPEQ010000372.1:0-3022 GCA_964585605.1 uncultured Weeksellaceae bacterium
TACACATCATAATCCGTAAGTCCTGAAAGTCCTGAAATGTTTATTGGTGAACTGGCACCTGCAATAATAGTACCGCCAGCAGAACCTTGTACAAATCCTGTAAGGCCATACTCTACCTCAAACGTTCCTAAGCACCCTGCGCATGTGAAGTCCACATCTACAGATGAACCGAGGTCGTTAGAAATAGTTGGAAGGCCAGGAGTCTCACACGTAGGGGCAATATCAACGAAGAAATTGTCCAATATCAATGCAGGATTGCCTGCTGCCGAGGTAGCATGGAAACCAACGAAAATATCACCACTGAAAGTGATGATCTCATCCAAGAAGTTCAATGTAGCAACTCCTGCTGCTGTAGAAACAGAAAATGCAGTACCCGGACCTGCACTAGGAGCAGAAGAAACGCGAACCTCAAAATCATTTGTACCAGCACCATTTTGACCTTCTAGCCACTGCACGCGGATAGTTTGACCAAGTCCTGGGTTTGCGATCGGACGTAAGAAGATCCAATCATCGTGTGCGTTCGTAGCGTCCGTGTTAATCTGCATTACGTTGCCAGAAAAACCTGCACCAGCTGTAGCGCTTTGCCAAGTCTCACCAAGACCATCGTCGATCTGGCTCAGGCATGGAGGAAGTAATGGTACCGCAGCGCCATCTACATCTTCAGTATACGGCAATGCCGAAGGACCTACACAAAGTGTAGAGAATCCTATTTGAACATTGGTCCAAACATTGGCCCCACAATCTTCACGTACATACACATCATACGCTGTAGCTCCGGTCAACCCGGTAATACTGATCGGAGATGTCAAACCAGAAACCACGGTTCCGCCACCAGCGGTAGCATCGAAGCCGGGCGTGAATCCTGGAAGACCGTACTCTACATATACAGTAGCACCTCCTGATGTGAAGTTCACATCAGCAGCTGTTTCTGTTATGCCGGATACTGAAAGACCGGAAACAGGTGGGTTTGGACATGCCACGAAACCGACTACAGTCAACTCCCAGTCAAAACCAGTAGTTTCCCAACGGTCATCCCACTCGATGTAATACGTGGTACCCGCAACGACGTCAACGCCAGCTACCTCTGAAGATAGTCCGCAGTCGTCATCACTTTGAGCAACACAGGTGAGTGCGCCACACGTTCCGGAATAAACGGAGAACCGTGTATCAGGGGCGGTAGCGTCAATACATGAGCGGATGTCCATGGCCGCCGTACCTGTAATAGGAGACGTAAACGAATACCAGTCGGCATTCGTAGCATCGGCCGCCCCAAAGCATCCGGCGGCGGCTAAAGCTCCACCACCCGTTGCTGGACCATCAGCGGTAAAGGTTCCGGGCACGACGGGGACTGCAGTAGCGCAAGTCTCGCCTTGACCGAAAGCATTACCCCAGCCGACAAGCCCGAGTGTTAAGCAGAGCACGAGCGCCCTACTGAACCGTAATTGTTCTTTCATAATTTAAGCGGTTTGGTTTTGGTAAGGAACAGCCACAGGCCGGGAACCTAATATAGGAGCGCGTTTGCGTTGAGCAAGGCAAGGGCATATTCATCTAAGTAAGGGTGTCTTCGGGGCAAGAGTTTTCGGAACACAATTTCCGAAGAGCGTCCCAAATATAAAGGGAGATGCATGTGTCGTCAACCTAATGTGAAAAAAAAATAAAAGGAGGCAACCATTTGCAGATTGTCTCGTCTTAGGGCTTTCGGGGCTGTGTGTATTGCGCAGAAGACAATGCCTTGGTGGCTTGTATCTTGGCCGCTTAAGGGTGATCAAATGCAGAACGAAAAGGACTTCAATGCCCCCTCTTCCCGTTTATGGCAAGCCATTATTCCGCTGTTTGTGCTTGTGGTCTTGCTTGCGGGAAATGTTTACTTGTTCAAGGATGATGGCCTAAGCGGACCCAACCAAATAGCCTTGCTTTTGGCGGCGGCAGTGGCCATGGGTATAGCCGTGCTTACAGGAGTTAAGGCGCAAGCATTATTAGATAAGATTTATGAAAGCATCAGGACGGCGCTTCCTGCATTGATCATTTTACTGTTGGTTGGCGCTCTGGCAGGCACATGGATGGCCAGCGGCATTGTGCCTGCTATGGTTTACTACGGCCTGCAAATACTAACCCCGAAAGTGTTTCTGTTCGCCAGCTGTGTGGTGTGCAGCATTGTTTCGCTCGCAACGGGTAGCTCATGGAGCACGGTAGCTTCTGTGGGTATCGCGTTAATGGCGATCGGTCAAGCACTTGGTTTTTCAGAAGGACTTATAGCAGGTGCCATTATAAGCGGCGCATACTTTGGAGATAAGATGAGCCCACTTAGTGACACAACGAATTTGGCACCTGCGGTTGCCGGTACCGACTTGTTCACGCACATCAGGTACATGACCTATACGACGGTGCCGTCCATTATTATCACCTTGATCATTTTTGTGGCAATCGGGTTATTCGGCAATGCTTCAACGGGCGCAAGTGATATCCAGCCCATGCTCACCGCGATTGATTCAAGCTTTTACATTAGTCCGTTGGCCTTCTTGGTTCCTGTCGTTGTTGTGCTGCTTATCCTTCGAAAGGTTCCTGCTATACCTGCTCTTTTCATTGGTACGGTGCTAGGAGCCGCTTATGCATTGGTATACCAATCAGGCGTTTTGGCCGGGGTAGATGTGCCAAGGGGAGAGGGGTTTGTTCGCTCGTTTGGAGCGGTGTTGCGTGTAATGGGGCAAGGTGTCAGCGTAGAAACGGGATCCGCTCAAGCTGATGAACTAATGAGTAATGGGGGCATGGCCGGTATGCTCGGTACGATCTGGTTGATCATTTGTGCTATGGCGTTCGGTGGAGCCATGGAGGGCGCTGGTATGCTTCAGCGCATAACCAGGGCTTTAATGACATTGGTTGTTGGAGAGGGAAGTTTGATCGCGACGACTGCCGGAACGACCATATTCATGAATGCCACGGCAAGTGATCAGTATTTAGCCATTGTGGTACCTGGTCGTATGTATGCTGATGCGTACCGGGAGCATGGGCTAGACCCCAAGGT
>CAZPEQ010000373.1:0-3015 GCA_964585605.1 uncultured Weeksellaceae bacterium
CCGTATTTTGAGTTTGAGACCGTGTTGCAGAACGGCGTGCTTTTCGCTGCTAACAAACTCTATGGACTAACATTCAAAGAACGAAATGACCTTCCCGTGTATCACCCTGATGTACGTGTTTTCGACATCATGGGGCCTGACGGGAAACAGATCGGGTTGTTCTACGGAGATTACTATGCGCGTGATAACAAACGGGGAGGAGCGTGGATGAACAGTTACGTGGATCAAAGCACCTTGCTTGGCAATGCGCCTGTGGTAACGCAGAATTGCAACTACGTGAAACCTGTCGAGGGAAAACCTTGTCTGCTAAGCTTTGATGACGTTACCACCTTATTCCACGAATTCGGACACGCGATACATGGCATGCTTTCAGAACAGAAATATCCCTATTTCAGTGGCACGGCCACAAGTCGTGATTTTGTAGAGTACCCTTCTCAGATCAATGAGAATTGGGTTTTAGAACCTGAAGTGTTCAGCAACTTCGCGAAACATTATGAAACGGGAGAGCCTATGCCTGCCGAGTTGGTTGAGAAGCTTCATAAGAGCAGTAAGTTCAATCAAGGCTACGCCACTTCAGAATACTTAGCAGCTAGTTTGATTGATCAGGAGTGGCACAATCGTTCTGCAAATGCCGATGAAGTGCCCGATGTTGAAGCCTTCGAACGCGCTGCATTGGAGAAGTACGGTTTGTATAACCCGCAAGTGCCCCCGCGTTACAAAACGTGTTATTTCTCACACAGTTGGGGTGGTTATTCGGCAAACTATTACGCTTACGTTTGGTCTGAGGTAATGGATGCAGACACATACGCTTGGTTCAAAGCGAACGGTGGTATGACCCGTGAGAATGGGGAAAAATTACGCTTGGCCATTCTTTCTGTTGGGGGCAGTGTTGATGAGAACGAGATGTTCAGAAACTTGACAGGAAGAGATCCTCAAGTAGAGCCCTTACTCGAAAAACGGGGGCTTCAGTAGGCTAATTCGGCTTGTGGAGGGTGTGTACACGCGCGGGAACAATCGTATTTGAAGGTGACCACTCGCCATACTTCATGTCCTAAGGTTGATTAACTTCACCACAGTTCGGGTGCTTTACCCGAAAGTGGATTACAACAAAGACCTAATTACATCATGTCAGTAAAAGCAAAATACCAGCCAGTTCTTGATCTCGGAGCAGAGTTGAACATTCAAGGCGGCGACGTTCAAGAAATGGACGGCAAATTGAGTATCACCGGAAAGGCGAATACACAGTATGAAAAAGACCTGATCTGGAACAAGATCAAAGAAGCAGGAGGAGATACACCTTCTGATATCGAAGCGAACATCAGCGTTGCGGAAACAGCATACTACCACAAGCACGAAGTGAAGAGTGGTGAAAGCTTAAGTAAGATCGCTAAGCAGTACTACAACGATCCAATGAAGTACAAGGAGATTTTCTCCGCGAATACCGATCAATTGAAAAATCCGGATCTGATCCAGCCAGGTCAGGTGCTTACAATTCCGAATATCTAAGGTAGATAGTGGCAAATTGAAAAGCCCTGCTTCGAGTCTAGCGCGATTTGCGAAGACACGGAGTGGGGCTTTTTTAATCCTGAAAGCCCCGTATTCATTGCTTTTTTAATAGATAAGCTTGCTGGAAGTCCTATAAAGACAGTGTTTTATAAGCTTCTGTGGATACGATCGTTGATATATAGGGGCTTTCAGCCCTAGCGGTATTGGAGTAACTCGCTTATTTTCGTGTCTTCATTCAGTATTCTTCTTAAGAACGACGGATAGGTCAACTGCATGGCTAAGAATTACAGCGAAGACGATATCAGGACTCTGGATTGGAAGGAACACATCCGCTTGCGTCCAGGCATGTACATCGGCAAGTTGGGTGATGGGTCTTCTGCAGATGATGGTATCTATATTCTCCTAAAGGAAGTTTTAGATAACTGTATTGATGAATTTGTCATGGGTAATGGCAAGCGCATTATCGTCAGTATCAAAGATGATTATGTTTCAGTGCGTGACTTTGGCCGAGGTATTCCGCTAGGCAAGGTCGTTGATGTGGTCAGTAAGATCAATACCGGTGCCAAGTACGATAGCAAAGCCTTTAAGAAAAGTGTAGGGCTGAACGGGGTTGGTACGAAAGCGGTCAACGCGCTTTCCAGTTATTTCAAAGTCGAATCGTACCGAGACGGGAAGGTGAAGACGGCGGAATTTGAACTGGGCAATGTCACCAACAATGCACGGGAACGCAAGACAGAAGAGGAAAACGGTACTTACGTTGAGTTCATTCCGGACTCGGCCATGTTCAAGAAATACAAGTTCCGAGATCAGTATGTAGAGCGCTTGCTCTGGAACTACTGTTACCTGAATCGCGGTTTGATCATTGTATACAACGGGAAGCGGATGCAGAGCAAGAACGGTTTGCTCGACCTGCTAACCGAGAAAATGGATGGCGAACCGCTTTATCCGATCATTCACTTGGAGGGAGATGATATTGAAGTGGCAATCACACACTCCAATACCTATGGTGAGGATTATTACAGCTTTGTAAATGGGCAGCATACCACGCAGGGCGGAACCCACCAAGGGGCGTTTCGAGAAGCCTTGGCCAAAACGATCCGAGAGTTTTACGGAAAGAGCTGGGAGGCTGCTGATATTCGACAAGGTATTGTGGCATCCGTTGCGGTTAAGGTGATGGAGCCTGTATTTGAGAGTCAGACCAAGACCAAATTGGGTAGTACGGAGATAGAGCCGAATGGCAAAAGCATGCGGGCCTTTGTTGGGGAGTTCATCAAGAAGCGTTTGGATAATTTCCTGCACAAGAATCCAGACACGAATGAAATCTTGCTGAAACGGATCATTCGTAGCGAGAAAGAGCGCAAAGAATTATCAGGTATTAGAAAATTGGCCCGCGAACGTGCGAAGAAGGCCAGCCTGCACAATAAGAAGTTAAGGGATTGTCGTGTCCATTTCAACGACACGAAGAAGGATGAAGAAAAGCGCAATGCGACTACGCTCTTCATTACCGAG
>CAZPEQ010000374.1:0-3006 GCA_964585605.1 uncultured Weeksellaceae bacterium
GCCATGAGTTCTCGAATAACGTGTGCTCCCAAGTCGTCAGTACGAATAGTGCTAAGGGTTCCGGTAAAATTGCCGATCGGCGTTCGAATACCGTCAATGATGTAACTGTTCATGCGGGTGCTAATTTACGAGTGGGAATGGCTTCAGCGGCTCGAATGGTTGGAATGGTCAGAACAGTGAAAGAACCGGATGTAAATGCAAAGAATTGCGGTTACAAGTTGCCCTAGAATAGTTGATTTTAACCTTCTGGTCACCATTGACATCTATGAACTCAGAAGAAGCAAAGGTGAATTGAGCGTGCACAGTGGTGAATTCAGCGGCAACCAAATTGGATCTATCTCGTCTTTCTATAAATTGACGTTGATGAACCGCTATTTACTCTTGTTGCTATTTGCATTCAGCTTAATACAGACTCAAGCTCAATTCACGATCCCAGACCCAGCTTTTGCTGCCAAGTTGCAGCAGATCGTACCTAATGCGATGAATGGGAACGTTTTGGACACGAATCATCCTGATGTGACATCATTGCAGGTTTTAGATGTTTCATTTTCATCTATTTATGACCTGGGAGGACTTCAGTTTTTTACTAATCTAACTACCCTTAATTGTTGGGGCAATCAAATAGTTGGACTTGGGCTCCTACCCAATTCGTTGAAAATCTTGCTGTGTGCGGATAATCAGATATGGTTCCTTCCGTCCTTGCCCAGCTCATTGCAGTGGTTATCCTGTCAACGGAACTCACTTTATTCGCTTCCTACTTTGCCTAGCTCACTGCAAGGACTCGAATGTCACCAGAACATGCTGTCGAGTTTACCTGTTTTGCCCAATTCATTAGAATTGCTATGGTGTCATACCAACGCTCTAACTGGTCTTCCTTTTCTTCCTAATGGTTTGACGGAACTGAATTGCCAAAATAACTCACTTTCCAGTCTGCCTATGCTACCGAACTCATTGTCATATCTGTCCTGTCAGAACAATTCGCTTACTTGTCTTCCAGCCCTGCCAGGTTCGTTAGGCGGCCTTGAATGCTTTGGGAATCAAATCGTTTGTTTGCCTAATTTTCCTTCAGGACTCTCGGTGACTTCAAGCGCTCTCGGTTTCACTCCTGTACTTTGTTCGCCTTCGGCTCCGTGCATTCCAGTTGAGTCAATTATCGGCTCTGTTTTTTTGGACCTGAATGGGAATGGAGCGAAGGACCTCGGCGAGCCACCGGCCTTGGAAGGTGTTGCCGAAGTACAACCGGGTAATTACCTGAGTGGGCCTGATGCGAGTGGGAACTACTGGGTTCAGACAGGTACAGGTGCCTATACGGTCCAAGGTCAGCCCATCCTGTATCATACCATTACCACTCCCCTTTATTCTGCCGTTGTTGTTCCGGGAGGCGTAGATACGGCTAACCACATCGGCTATCAGGCCATACCGGGCAACTACGATCTCGTTTCGCAAGTGAGTGCTGATGTTGCTCGTCCCGGTTTCGATAACAACGTTTATCTGCAAGTGAAGAACGTTGGAACCGAAACGACAACTGCAAACATCAGCTTTGATTTTGACGCCGTGCAGAACTGGGTAAGCACGAATACATCACCTGATACACAGAGTGGCACGAACGCAACGTGGAGTTTGACCATGCAACCGGGCGATTGTTGGAACGCGGCAATTGTACTTAACACGCCAGCTAACGTGTCATTATTGGGCACACCTATACAGCATCAATTAACTGCAACTCCGAGCGTTCCGGATCAAACTCCTTTAGATAATACCTTCACCTTTAATGATGTGATCGTAGGATCTTATGATCCCAACGACAAGCTCAGTTCAGTGTCTTCGATCGTAGAAAGTGAGGTGCAGAGCGGAACAACGATCGACTACACGATCCGGTTCCAGAATACGGGTACCTTCTTAGCAGAGAACGTCTTGGTAACCGATACGCTTCCGCAGGAATTGCAGCACAGCACCTTCTCGTTCTTGGCCAGTTCACACGCCCACTTCTGGTATATCGAAGATGGCGTTCTACACGTTCGATATGACGGTATCCAACTGCCGGACAGTACGAACGATGAGCCTGGTAGTCACGGTTTCTTCAAGTTTCGGATCTCCCCTGAGACAAGTTTGCTCGAAGGTGATAGTATTGTAAATATCGCCAACATTTTCTTCGATTTTAATGCCCCTGTGATCACGGAACCGAATGTGGTGCATATCGAAGGAGAGAGTTTGTTGCTTGATGTAAAGGCATTTTTAAGTGGAACCCTCGTTTTCGCTGCTATCCAAATGCGTGACGACCTCCGGGTCGCAGGCTTGATACCGCTTTCAGAACCGTATACAGCCCTCGGCTATAATGCGGTAGGCCCTCAACCCAATAACACGATAGCTCCTGGTGTGTTACAAGTGTCAGGTGGTTCTGCGATCGTGGACTGGGTCATCGTTGAACTGCGTTCTAGCTTGGACAACACCCAGGTGGTTGCAAGTCGTTACGGGTTGATTCAGTGCGAGGGCGATATTGTGGATCTGGATGGTGTTTCTTCTTTGGCCTTTCAAGCGCCTGCTGGTGATTATTATGTCGCTGTTAGACATCGGAATCATTTAGGAGTGCTTACTGCTTCTCCTCAAAGCCTTAGCGCATCCCCAACAATAGTTGACTTCGCATTCGATTATCAGCTCTTGACCTACGGAACAAATGCGCAATTCGATCTTGCCCCTGTGCGTTTGTTATGGAGTGGTAATGTGAATGGCGATGGATCACTGAAGTACGCAGGTGCTCAGAATGACCGCGATTTGATCCTACAGGCCCTAGGGGGTAATGTGCCAACAGCGACCTTGGCCGGATATCACCCAGCCGATGTGAATATGGATGGGGTTGTCAAATACGTAGGAGCTGGAAACGATCGAGATCCTATCCTAGTAAACCTTGGAGGCACTGTTCCGACAGCAGTGAGACTGGAGCAACTGCCTTGAATTTTAACTGCCCGATCGCCTTTGACATCTATGAACTCAGAAGAAGCAAAGGTG
>CAZPEQ010000375.1:0-3003 GCA_964585605.1 uncultured Weeksellaceae bacterium
CATACAATGAGTTCTTTGAACAACCAGATCAAGGACAACGTGCTGTTCAACAATCATGTGCAACTAAGCCTCTCCGATTTCTCGAACAATCATGGACCGGCATCGCAGCAACCGTTCTTCGTACCTGCGTACAACGACATTTACTCTGGTAATATCATGTTCAGCTTAACTGAAGAACAATACACCTTGTACCAGCAGCAAGTGTATACCTCAGGCTGGTCAGATTGGGGCACGTTCACTGACAACTATTACTTCAATCCATTTGAGGAGCAAAGCATTTTCGTTCAAGACCACTTTACAGGTGTCCACAGGCGTTACAACTTAGAACGTTGGCAGAGTGAATTAGGGAAGGACGGCACCAGTAAAGCCAGTTTGCAGCGCCGCAGTAAGTATGAGGTCTCTAACGAGCTAGGAGCGAACGTCGTACCCAATGGTGCATTCGATGTAGATGTAAGCGGTTGGTCAGGATGGCCTTATGAGGCTCAACTCACGCATGACTACACGTTCTTAGACAACGGGGCGCTTAAAGTGTTATTTAACGACAATACTTCCTACGATACGTTCACCCATTTCCACACTCCTGACTTCCAAGTGAACGATGGCAGTTGGTACAGAGCTCGGTTCAGTATCCAGTCGAATATGATCGGCGAGTTGAAATATGGGATCAAGGGCGCATCACAGGTAACTGGTCCTCAAACTATCCATGAAAGGCACCTCCCTTATGGAGGCACGCGGCGAGATGTAGAGTTGATTTTCCAATCAGATCTAACCGATCAGGCTCATTTCCAGTTTACAAACCATTTCACAGAGAGTACTTACTGGCTTGATAATATAGAGATCCAAGAGGTTGAGGTGGCGGTGGTGGATCCGTTGACAAACTACCAGTTGTTGTATAATGTGCAGTCAGCCGACCAAACGTTCAACTTAGTAGGATGCTGGTCTGATGTTGATGGGAATTTCCATAATGGGTCGGTTACCGTGGCACCTTTTGAATCGATCATACTGATCCGTGAGGACGACCTTCTCTGCGGACTAACAACGGGAATAGATGATGAGATAGAAGCAGTAAACCCCTTCAATTTCTACCCCAATCCAGTACAGGCAAGCGAGGCCTTGCAGTTCAATGCGTTAACAGAAGCCACGGAAATGAGGGTATTCGACATCAATGGACGCATTGTGATGCAAGAAGCACTTCCTATTGGAGCTACCGAGGTACAGGTGAATAAAGGCATTGCTACAGGCAGCTATTTACTGCGCATGACGAACGAAACAATTGATGAGACCTTTCACCTTACTATCCAGTAGTGGATAAAAGAAATTTGCTTTAAAAAAGAGGCCTTGCGGGCCTCTTTTTTATGTAACACGAGGTATATGAAATTCGTATAAATCATAGATAACGAATCACCATGCGCGTAGGCTTTATCGACCCGTTTCCCGCTAGGAATACAAACAGTTGGGTGCAAACCGTTCAATTTCTAAAACAAGGACTGCAAGAGCAAGGTGCTGAGCTGGTCATCGTTGATGATATCAAATTATCGCCTAGCATAGTAGATAGAATGCGGCAACTCAGCTATATGTGTCTTGGCGAGAAGTATTTGTTTGAGCGAGAGCCTAAGTTGCTAAAGCAAATGGGCGCTGCCATTAGCGACCGTTTTCGCAATGAAGAGCTAGACATTCTATTCTGCCCAAGCAGTTTACCCGTTGCGTATGTCGACAAAATTTGCCCGATCGTTGTGTGGACGGATTCTACGTTCGGCGGACTAGTAGATCTTTATCAACCCTTTTCTAACGTATGTAACAGAAGTTCGCACTACGGCCATTTAACCGAGCGTATTTCTATGCTGAATGCCGATCTCAGCATCTATTCAAGCGAGTGGGCAGCGGCATTTGCTAGCGAACACTACCGTATTGACCGTGAACAAATCGAAACGATTCCTTTAGGAGCCAACTTGAAAAACGTTCCTGACCAAGAGGCGGTAATACAAGCCATCGAACAAAAGAACTCAGAAACGGTAGAGTTACTCTTTATGGGGTATGATTGGGAACGAAAGGGTGGTGCACATGCTGTAAAAACGCATCTGCTACTTCGCTCACATGGTATCAAGAGCCGTTTAACGATAGTTGGCTGTACTCCACCCGCTGCTGGAAAGATATCAGGAGTGAACGTGATCGGGAAGCTGGATAAAGCTGCGGCTCAGGACGCCGAACGGTTAGATGAGATCATGTTATCAGCCCACTTCCTTATTCTACCATCACAGGCGGACTGCACCGCGATCGTATTTTCGGAGGCAGCAGCGTATGGACTACCTGTGATCAGCACAGATGTAGGTGGTCATCGTTCTATTATCCAACAAGGAGAAAATGGATTCTTGTTCTCCCCCGAGCAGCCGGCACCTCTTATGACGGAGAAGATCATATCCTTAGCGGAGGATCCGACCGAATACAACCGGATTGCTTTGCGCTCACGCCAAATTTTTGACGAGCGCTTAAGTTGGAACGCAGGCGTCGAGAAGATCATGAACCTGTTTAACGGACTGATCTCCTCCAAAAAACACGCGCTTAAGCGCGCGGGATGATCCTTCCTGGGTTACCGACAACCACACAGTTATCAGGAACGTCTTTAACGACAACGGTACCCGCACCGATAGCTACGTCATTGCCAATAGTGACAGGACCAATGATGATAGCATTGGCTCCAATATCAACGCGATCACCGAATATTGGTGCACGGCTATAAGAGCCATCCTTTAGTTTCTTGTTGCCGATAGTTGTACTGTTCCTAACCGTACAATTGGATCCAAATACAGTGCCATCGTTGATCACTAACCCTTGACCGTGATCAACCCGAAAACTCGGTCCTAATTTCGTTTTCCACGGTAATTCGCAGCCTAAAAGCCATTCAACGCCAACGCGGTACAAAATGAAGTACCAGAAAAACAGGATGGCAACGATCACATTCAGTCTTAACAAGTGAGCTAGCCGAAACAAAGTGAGTATCAGCAA
>CAZPEQ010000376.1:0-2989 GCA_964585605.1 uncultured Weeksellaceae bacterium
TTGCGATTCGGTGGTCATTACCACCACTACCTTATTGCCAAGTGACACCACACAGTTAAGTGCAACTACATGCGACTCAACAGAAGTAGGCGTATCGTCGGTCACCTTGACCAACCAGTTCGGTTGTGACTCATTGGTTATCACAACCACCACACTTTCGCCACCGCCAAATGTTATGGCTACTGGGGGCAATCTCATCTGCACCATGCAGAACGTGCAACTCACAGGCAGTTCAACAACTCCTGGGGTTACATACAGTTGGACTGGCCCTGGGGGGGTCATCAGTAGCATGCAGAACCCAAGTGTAACGGCGGTAGGGGTGTATACACTAACAGTTACTTCGTCCGAGGGTTGCATGGCGTCGGATACAGCAGTGGTTGGTGGTAGTGCAACAAGCCAAATGTGTCCCTTGATGTTCTCATGCGCGAATGACACCACGGTCACTTGCGCGTCAAGCCTGGATCCAAGTGTGGTAGGTGAGCCTGATTTCCAGAAATTGGATTGTTGCCTTAATCCTGTTGTTGGTGCGGGTTGGACAGATTCCTTCTCAGGGACCTGTCCAAGAATACTCGTGCGCACATGGACAGCTATGGACGGCTATGGCAACACCGAACAATGTGTGCAGACGATTACCATTGTGGACGATGGTGCCGCACCTACCTTAAACGGTGTGCCGAACGACACAACCGTGGTATACACATCGATTCCAATACCGCCATTGGTCACAGCCACAGATGGCTGCTTGAATCAACAGTACGCGGTCGGCTTCAACCAGCAGACCATACCTGGTTCTTCGCCGAACGACTTTACCCTAATTCGAACATGGGGGACTATGGATATGTGTGGCAATGCCAGTGATTCGGTACAAACAATCACAGTTGTATCAACACTTACATGCAGCGTTTCAGCCCATGCCTTGTTGCAAGCACCGGTTTCCAGTGGCTCGGCATCAGGTTTTGTTGGTGGTTCAGGTGTTTTCCAATTAACCGATCCCTATGGTCATGGTACAATAGCCAGTACCAATGTGTTGAATGGCGTGGGTAACGCGAGTCCAGTCGATTGGATGTTGATTCAGTTACGCGATCCGGTGCAGCCTCAGATCATCGTAGCCGAGCAAGCCGTGGTACTTTGTGTGAACGGTGAATTGGTGAACGCGGAAGGAGACGCCATAATAAACTTCCCGTCAGTTCCTGTCGGTCAATATTACGTTGTTGTAGACCACTACAACCACTTGGGTACGATGACCGAATCGCCAATAGATCTAACGTCATTAAAGACGGTTGACTTTACGGCGGTAACCACGCCATTATTTGATAAGGGCGACGCACCAACAGCAATCCAGAATGGGGCGCGTGTCTTGTGGATGGGTGATACCAGTGGGGACAACATCATCAAATACATAGGTGCGGACAATGACCGCGATCCGATTTTAGTGCGCATTGGCGGCAATGTTCCAACGAATACGGTGCAGGGCAACTACCCGGAAGATGTGGGCTTGAATGGTACAGTGAAGTACGTGGGAGCCGATAACGACCGTGATCCGATCTTGATCAACATCGGCGGATCGGTGCCAACGAATATCCGGAAAGCACAGTTGCCCGAGATTCAGTGACATGTTCCGAAATAAGAATGGAAAGGGCCGCTCGTAGAGCGGTTTTTTCATGTGGCCCCTTTGGACTACCGACCTGCTTTACACGCTTGCATTTTTATACCCTTGACCTGTAAACTCTGAACTCAAGGCAATCGGTCTAACTCCACCTCGTCAGGCACGATGTAGGCAGCTGGAAAAGCTTTGCGAATCTCCAGCAGTAGTTCCTCTGCATCCATGCGTTTCTTGAAATCGCCTACGCGTACTTTGAAATTGGGTGCTTGGTAATCCAAGTAGGTTGCGTAGCTCGGGTATAGCCCCATGAACTTATTGCGTGCCTTAGACTGACCGTCTCGTGACCCCAAGAATATCTGCACACGGAAGCCTTTTTGCACATGCTTCATCTTAGCGTAGCGCTTGGACAGGTCTTTGATCCGTGAATCTTGTTTGATGACCACCTTGCCGGGCTCTGCTGGAGTAGTGTGCAAGGTCAACTTCACCGTGTCCTTGAGTTGTAAGTGCGTGCGTGCGGTATCTGCTTTGCGGAATACACGCCAGTCTTTAGACGGGGTGTCCTGGGCAAAGCAACTTCCTGAAAGGAGTAGCGAAAAGATGACGGTAATTTGTTTCATAGATGTAAAACTTGGTCTAAAATTATGCCGATCTGGCCTGCCTGCGCTCAAGTAATTTTAAAGGAAACGAAGTACACGCTTGACCTAGCGCATTTGGCCCTTATTTAGAATCATTCTAAATGGCGATTTGTTGGGTTACTCTAAGTTGCTTCTGCTTTGACGCTTTGATCCCGTATATAAATTTGCCGCCAACCAAACGGAACGTCATGGTTCCGTCAAAATGTCCAGAATGTCCCTGAACATAACGAGGTCTACTCACCTCCTTACGACTTTCTTAACAGCCGTCTTGCTAGTAGGCGCTTCATTCAGTGCTACTGCTGACGAATTGGCTGATCAGGGTGCTGCATTATTTAAAGTGAATTGCGCCGCTTGTCATAAGCCGATTGGTGATATGACGGGCCCCGGCCTGCAAGGTGCTAAAGCGCGTTGGGAAGGGAAAGGTGATATTTATGCGTGGGTGAAGAATTCGCAGGCGTACCTGAAGACAGGTAACCCATATGCAAAGGCATTGTTTGCTGAGTGGAATAAGAGTGTTATGACTCCTAATGCGGTCACGGATGCGGATATTGATGCAATTCTGCATTACGCGGATACCTATGTGAAGGAAGACATTATTGTGAATGGAGGGCCAGAGGTTACGAAGAAAAAGTCTTCCTCTCCTTGGATGTACGTCGTGTTGGGTGTTTTGGCAATTGTGGCAATCTCACTCATGGGTGTCAATCGCCTCCTTCGCGGTTCTGTGCGCACAGCGGAAGGTTTAGGTCCAGAA
>CAZPEQ010000377.1:0-2986 GCA_964585605.1 uncultured Weeksellaceae bacterium
GCATGACCGATTCACAACGCAGCCATTACCTATGCAAGACGGCGATGTATTCACCGTTGAATTCTGGGTAAGAGGTGAAGGTGAAGTACGCGCAGGTATTTTTGATGGCAGGGTCTTTCAGAACGGTTTCGTATATAGTCCTTACAACACTATTAACACGACCACCTGGACGAAGATCACCGAAGTCGTGAGTTGCGGGCAGGACACGGCTGCTGGAGAGTTCATTATCTCTTATCGAAACACATCAATTGGTGTGGGCATTGATGTAGATTCCATGGCGGTGACCTTAGGTGCCCCTCCAGCGAATATGACAAGTATATTCGACATTCAGTTCACCACCGATCCAAGTGGAGACTCTCCCCTTTCTGGCCAACAAGTCATAACAGGCGGAGTGGTAACTGCGGTTGATTCAGTTGGTTATTTCATTCAGGAGAATGAAGCAGCTTGGAGTGGAATCTTTGTTTTTGATAATAGTTTGCCGAGCCGAGGAGATAGTGTTGTGGTGGAAGGAACGGTCACAGAATTCTTTACCAGCACGCAAATAGCCAACGTAAGTAATGTTACCAATGCAGGTGCTGTTGGTGAGCCAAATTCAGTTATCGTGAGTACTGGAGATGCGAATTTGGAAAATTGGGAAAGCGTATTGATCAATATAGGAGGAGTTTGTACAGATGATGATGTAGCGGCGAACTTCGGACAATGGGAGGTCAACGATGGCAGTGGCCCCATGTTGGTGGACAATCAATTCTTCTCGTTCAATCCGGTTCTTGGACTTACCTATGTAGTGACGGGGCCAATGACCATTAACTTCGGCGAGCGAAAAATGCTGCCCCGAGATGGGAATGATGTTTCAATACCCTTTTCAGTTGCCGAAACTCTATTCAGTGACCTACTAGCTTACCCAAATCCTGCTACCGACAATTTTACCATTGACTTAGGCGATAACCAGGATAATTTGGAATACGTTCTACTCGATATCACCGGACGAGTTATGTCATCCGGCTCTTTCAATGGACGTATCGCCTCTTTCAATGTCAGTGACCTGGCCAATGGGCAGTATGTGTTGCAACTGGCACAAAATGGTGCTTCTCAGCGCATCTCTTTTGCCGTGCAGCACTAAAAAGGTCTATTCTTAAACTCACGAAGCCTCGCATTTGCGGGGCTTCGTTCTATATACGCGGGGCATATGCGTTTTTGAATAACTTTACCCCACACAAATTACAGCAGCACAGGGTGCCATGAAACGATCTTTCAAATTCAACACAATTCTTTTTAGCACGATCTTGATCACTAGCTCGGTTTTGCAAAGTTGTGGCGGATCAGAAGCGTCTAAACAAGCAACTACTGAAGCGGCGAATAAGGAAAAAACAGAGGTCGTTTACAATACAGATTCGCCAGAAAGTATGATCGCCGCAATAATCAAAGCCTGTGGAGGTAACGACAAACTGCGTGCGTTGAAAGATGTATCCTACATGTATTATTACGTCAAACCAGATGGTAAAAAGGATATTTCAGAAGAGAAGTACATCTTCGACGATGAAGTATCCTGGGCTAGATATACCACGCATCAAGAGAACGTTTCTCCTGATCTTGAAGGTGAGGTCGTTCAATACTTTGACGGCAAATCAGCTCATGCCTATCATAATGGCCAAGCTCTTGAGGATTCCAAGGACATTGGCAGCAGCAGCTTTTTGCGCCAAGCGAACTACATGTGGTTCATGATGATGTTCAAATTGAACGACCCGGGTACTGTGCTGAATTATAAGGGATCTGAATACCGAGATGCCATCAAGTACGACATGTTGGAAGTGACTTACGACCCGAGTGTGACAGGAAAAGAACAGAATGATATTTACACCTTGTATATCAACCCAGAGAACCACCTGGTAGAGCAATTTAAATTCTCCTTACTGGCACTGGGTATTGAGAAACCCGTTTTGTTGGCGAAGCTTACATACGACGAGATCGATGGTATTCAAGTCATGACAAGAAGGCAAATGTTCTCTCCTGCACCAGAAGGAAATGGAATGGTACCTATGGTTGATCAAGTCTTGAAAAACATCAAGTTTAACAACGGTTTTACCGCGGAAGGATTGAGCAAGGAAGTTTGATTAAAGGTCGCACTTCAGCCTTATTCTAGTTTTTCACCTTAATCGTACCGTTGCGGTAAAGATTCAAAGCCTGATCAAGGATATCCTTGATTGTAGACATGGGCAGGTCTTTCGTTGGGTCAATGGGTAAGACGCGGATACGTGTTCTATTCCCCCACTCCAGCGCTGGGTGTTTCACCAGTTTCCCTTCATAGATGGCCAGATAAGGTTTGTGCGTCTTCTTGTCGATCCATAGGTAACAAAATACCCGGCCGCGGTAATAGAAGAATGGGCCGCCCCACTTCCAAGCCGCAACGACCAACTCATCCATATCAAGGATAGCTTTTCTGAGTGCCAATAGGCAACCTTGTGTTGGTTCCTCGTGCGTCAAGTACCAGTTCTCCAATGCACTCGCTTCACTCATTTCAACCTTGAATTCGTGTAATGATGCGGTACTACTGAACTTCCTTCACCAGTATCACAAACACCGGAAAATGATCACTGAAACCGCCTTGATAGGTATTACCGACAAATGTCCTGAATGGGTAGCCCGCAAAATTTCCTGTCTCTTGCCGTAAGTAGCCTTCATTGTAGACACGTGTTCCATAGTAACGGAATCCATGTTCATCCAACATGGATTCCGATAAAATGACCTGGTCGAACAAATTCCAGCTATCTCGCCACGCTAAGGATCCAATGCCTTTTCTGTTGGCCTCCACCATAGCGTTATACATTTTGCCCTTTCTAACCATCTCTTTATCACCTGTTGATCCCAAAAACCGCCTTACGCTAGGATCCGACGGATCATCGTTCAAGTCGCCCATATAAATGATCTGCGCATCAGGATCGGCTTGCTGCAAGGAATCAATGGTTTGTCTTGCCAACTCACCCGCCTT
>CAZPEQ010000378.1:0-2972 GCA_964585605.1 uncultured Weeksellaceae bacterium
GAACAGGATCGAAAAAGGCCCTTTAATAGGGTCTTTCTTCGTTAAGTGCATTGCGTTTGTTATTCGCGGCTAAATTTGACCTGTTGCCTCCACCTTTTCAGGCACGCTAAAACTTGGTATGCGCCCCTTGACAAGCAAGTTCTTCTTTTCCCGAGATGACAGACCGGATCACTTTAAGGCTTTGGATGGATTGCGGGGTATCGCGGTGTTGCTGGTTATGTTCAGTCACTCCAGCAACATCCAAGTCTGGTTTCATCATACCTTGAATTTCACGGAGACTGGTAAACTGGGAGTTTACCTCTTCTTTCTTCTGAGCGCCTACTTGCTTGACAGACAGATCGTGATCGCTTTACAGGAAGGGCGCGCTGATCTGCGTTATTGGATGAACTACCTACTGCGGCGGTTCATGCGCATTTTCCCGTTATTCTTCTTAGCCTTGCTATTTAATTACGCGCTGTACAGTAACGGTTCCCCCTACCCTATTCATATCGTTGATTGGCAGGACATCTTCGATCACCTGATGCTTCAGAAAGGGAAGCGTGTTTTTTGGTCGATCCCTGTGGAATTCATCTACTACTTCATTTCTCCCGTACTGCTGTTCTTGATCGGCAAACTCACCAACTGGAAACCCTTGTTGTACACCGTCGCAACTTTCTTCCTGATCGTTGTTATCGGTTTCTTTACCCAACCACTTGAGCTGTCCAATATCAATACCATCAAATACCTACCCATCTTTTTGATTGGCACGTTGCTATCCGTTACCGAGGTGATGGGCAATGCCTTCGCCAGCATGAAGGGTACTGACCAGCGAAATTGGAATCGTCTTGCTTGGCTTTCTTTCCTGGTCATCATCTTGACATTTCGTGTGATCGCTCGTGAGTTCTATGGGTCTAACTACCCTTTCCATGAGCAAGAATATTACTTGCTTTATGCTATGCTCTGGGGCATTATGCTGGTTATTGCAAAACATTCGGCAAGTAGTTGGAATCGGTTTTTGTGTTGGAAACCGCTGCGTTTCATTGGCGTTATCAGTTTCAGCGCGTATCTATTCCATATTCCCATTCTGAACTTCTGCGCCGAATCAGGGGTATTCCCGCACAAGTTGCGCATGGTGTTCTTTGTATTGTTAACGGTGCTATTCTCTACGGTCACGTATTTACTCGTAGAACGCCCGCTCTCGAAAGTCAAACTAAAACTATGATTTACGCATACAAGGGCTTTACTCCCGTTGTTCATCCCAGCTCGTTTGTGCACCCCCAGGCTTGCGTAACGGGCAATGTGGTCATCGGGAAAGATGTGTACGTAGGGCCTGGAGCAGCTATCCGAGGAGACTTTGGCGAGATTGTTATTGAAGATGGTTGTAATGTGCAAGAAAATTGCACCGTACACATGTTCCCTGGTGTGACCGTTACGCTTCATACAGGTGCGCATATTGGTCATGGCGCGATCGTTCATGGGGCCACTATTGGCAAAAACAGTTTGGTAGGCATGAATGCCGTGGTCATGGACAACGTGCGCATCGGCGAAGAATGTATCGTTGGCGCATTGGCATTCGTACCGGCGGATACGCATTGGGATAAACGTCAAGTCATTGTGGGCAACCCTGCCAAAGTGGTAAAACAGGTAAGCGATGAAATGATTGCTTGGAAAACGAAGGGAACAGCTATTTACCAGGCGCTCCCGGCAGAATTGCATGATAGCTTGCATGCGTGTGAACCGCTAACTGCTGTACCCGCAGATCGTCCAAAAATGAACATGGATTACAAGACCTGGGGAGCAAGCAAAAAGAAGGACTGAATTGGAACGCAAGATGTATTTCGAGAATCTAGATGGCTTGAGATCTATTGCCTTCTTGATGATATTTTGTGCACATGCGTTGGGAACATCTGACGAAGCCCTACGAGAAACTTCTTTTTACCATGTTGTCGAATTTCTGAAAGCTCCTTGTTGGTTAGGCGTTCCTTTCTTTTTTGTACTCAGCGGCTTTCTGATCACCTATCTATTACTCAGGGAAAAGGAAAAAAGCGGCAGCATTGCGCTGAAAAAATTCTATGCCCGTAGAGTTTTGCGCATATGGCCACTCTACATCGTACTTATGCTCATTGGTTTCGTGCTGTTCCCGATTCTTCAAGAGCAATTTGTTGGCGGAGCAACACAACCGAACATGATTGAATGGAAGTATTGGGCCTTCCTATCCAATTTCGACCAGATCGACAATGGACTGCCTAATATTCCCGGTATAGTCGTTGCGTGGTCCTTAGCCGTTGAGGAGCAATTCTACTTGATCTGGCCCATCCTCATGCTGGTAGTGCCTAGCCGCTACTATCTGCATTTAATGCTGGCACTTATTGTAATAAGTGTTGCTTACCGTATCGGTTGGAATGGTCATGAAAAACACACGATCAGTTGTGTGCTTGACCTCTCCGCAGGAGGCCTCTTGGCTGTACTTTATGCGCAAGGTGGTGCAATCTTTCAACGATTTACAAGCATGCCTAAGCAGGCTATCGTGCTTGTGTACTTCGTGGGCCTTGCCATACTTTTCATGCATCATCACATAGCGATCAGTCTTCGTTTTTTAGTGACACTGTTCATGTGCTTTGTGATCTTCGAGCAAAGTTTCGCGCATCATTCTTTCTTCAAAATGAAGAATGCCAAACTTCTTTCACAATGGGGCAAAATGACCTACGGCTTATACCTGTTACATGCGATTGCCTTGTTCATTAGCCACAACCTGATCGAACGAACCATTACGGCAACACCACTCATTGCGGACTACCTGTTGAAGCCTTTACTCGCTTTGACTCTGTCACTTATTATGGCGTACTTCGCTTACCATTATTTTGAACGGTATTTCCTCACGTTCAAAGACCGTTTTCGCAGTTAGCACTATTCTTCAGCTACCTTCTTCCTGCGGCGCAAGAAAAAACGAATGATGAAGTAGAGTAGTACGATAATCAACAGAACCGCTAGCA
>CAZPEQ010000379.1:0-2971 GCA_964585605.1 uncultured Weeksellaceae bacterium
AACATATCTGAGACGCCTGCGTAATCCTGGCCCGCTAATATGATGTACACGTAGCCTTGCAGGTCCCCATTGTCAGCAACCACTTCAGCAGCACTGAATATTTTCTTCTCATCAGGGTTTCTTGGATCCGTTCCCAACATGATCCCTTCTCTGTCCTTGCCCGCCAAGGATTCCTTGATCGCGTCAAGCGGCACCCGGGTCATTTTCGCTGTATCCTCAAAAGCCACTTGCTTTAGGATAACACCCTCGGGGTTCAACAAATAAACCTCTACACTGGGGTTAATGGCCATCATGGAATGCATCAACGTTCCAATAGACTCTTCCTTCACCTCGCCTTCTAGGAAAGGTTTGATCTCTTTAACGGTATGCTGCGCGAGGTCCCAGTTCAATTGCTGGCTGACCTCTTGTTCATACATACGTGCACCGTCAACAGCTACATACAATGATGTAGCTGTGAACAAAACGAACACGATTAAGAAAACGCCTGCTATTCTCCAGAATAACGAGGAAAACATACTTGATCCACTACCCATCTTTCTCTGCAAATTTGTATCCAACACCCCATGTTGTTAGAATGAACTCCGGTTCATTCATGTTCTTTTCAATCTTATTCCGCAATCGGTTAATATGGGAATTCACGGTATGCTCATAACCTGAAAATTCGTAACCCCAAACTTTACTCAAGAGCTCATCTCTGTTGAAGGTGATACCCGGATTTGACGCTAAGTGAACTAACAAGTCAAACTCTTTGGGTGTTAATTCTACCCGACTATCGTGCACATCAACGTGCCGCTTGGGAATATTGATCTTCAGTGACCCTCTTACGATGTCCTGTTCCACCGTTGTGGCCGTTTGTCCCGTTGTCTCCATTCTTCGGAACAAGGCTTTTACACGAGCTGTTAATTCACGTACTGAAAACGGTTTGGTCAAGTAATCATCAGCCCCGGTTTCCAAACCAAGCACCTTATCGATTTCCTCTGACTTTGCGGTGAGCATGAGGATCAAGGTATTGGAATCAGTAGCTCGGATCTTCTTGCAAATAGACAGCCCATCCAAACTTGGGAGCATCAGGTCTAGGATGATCACGCAATACCCGCCTTCTAGCGCTTTTACCAATCCTTCTTTGCCGTCGTAAACTTGATCCACTTCATACTGTAGATCGCTCAAATGAATCTTAACCAGGTTAGAGATATCCCGATCGTCTTCTATAACTAGAATCTTACCCATCGATGCAAATCAACGAAAAGTTGATCACGTAACTATCACGTTTTCTTAGTAATCCGTACACAAGATCAACTCACAACGGGCAATGCAGCGGGCTGTATTTTCTTCACTTTGTACTTCAATCGAACGAAAAGCAAGTAGGTGACTGGGACGATGACCAAGGTCAAGAAGGTCGCAAACGTGAGGCCGAAAATGACCGTCCAGCTCATTGGGCCCCAGAAGATCACATTATCTCCACCCATGTAGAACTTCGCATCCAATTCTGTGATGAAACTCACGAAATCGATATTCAACCCGATCGCAAGTGGTATCAGACCCAACACCGTGGTGATCGCTGTTAGTAGTACTGGGCGCAAGCGTCTTTTTCCGGCTTCGCGGATACATTCCATAACAATTTTCACGGGCAGCTTATCATCTGGGCCAAGGCCTAATTCCTTCGCGCGCCGAGACCGAACCAAGTTGGTATAATCAATCAACACAATGGCATTGTTCACCACTACACCCGCTAATGAGATTAGGCCGATCATGGTCATGATGATGATGAAGTCCATTCTGAAGATCAACAGGCCAAAGAACACGCCGATCAAACTGAATAGCACGGAAAGCAAAATGATAACAGGGGTGCTCGAGCTATTGAACTGTGAAACGATGATGAGGAATATCAAGAACACGGCGATCATAAGTGCTTTGCTTAAGAAGCCCATTTCTTTGGCTTGATCTTCCATTTGACCGGTGAATTCAACTGTAACGCGCGGGTCTGCTTCGAAGCCCTCTAATGAGGCCTTGATCTTCTCCACCACCTCTGTAGGGTTCGCATCTGACAGCACGTTACTCTGCACTGAGACCATTCTCTTCATATCGCGCCGTACCACCGAAGTGTAGGTACTGCTGCGACCGGTATGCGCAATGGAACTAATAGGTACTTGTACCAGTTTGCCGTTGCTTTGATCACGAAACGTATGCCGGATATTCACCAGTGCTTCCGGATCGTAGCGGTATTTATCTGCGGCGCGTACATTCACTTCGTAGTCGTCTTCTCCGAGTTTATACGATGAGATCTCTTTCCCGTACAAGGCGGTTCGAACCACATCTCCTATCGCCGAGGTGCTCACATTGAATCGCCTTGCTTTTGCGCGATCAACGATCAGTGGCATTTCGGGTTTGCCTTGTTTTACATCGACTTTAAGCCCTTCTATACCGGCGATGTACTTCCCGTTCACGTACTGACGAACACGTTCTGCCTCGGTAAGCAGTACGTCAATATCGTCTCCTTTGATCTCGATGTTAATCGCTTTCTTTTGCGGTGGGCCCGCGGGATTTTTGTCAACCGTTACAATGGTTCCCGGGTAAGCTCTGAGTCCCTCTCGCAACTCATCCATGACATCAGTAGAACTGTAACCTTGCCTCTCAGCGAATTTGGAGAAGGTGATCTGTACCCGACCCTTGTGTGGTGTGGCTGCCATAGCGGGGCCTTCTACTGGATCACTTGCTCCTTCACCTACTTGGGAAATCACGGAAGTGACTAAAAAATTCTCTTCTACTTCCTGGGTGGTTCCATCAAAGTTCGTGCGTTGCACGGTGTGCATATACTCCGGCTTGTTGACGATCTCGAGCACGCGCTTTTCAATAGCGAGTGTTGTTTCATTCGTTTCAACAATGTCCGTTCCAATGGGCTTCTCAATGAACACGTTCACGTACAAGGGTTCGTTGATCGGGAAGAACAACACCTTGGGAGGAAACACTGCCA
>CAZPEQ010000380.1:0-2968 GCA_964585605.1 uncultured Weeksellaceae bacterium
AGGGCCAGCACTACACTGTCCCGGTTCTGTCCCGTTGTTTTCGCTAATCCCGCCGAAAGCTTTGTGGTTAAAAGCTTTCGGACTTTCAAGTGCGGATGAAGGGACTCGAACCCCCACGTCTTGCGACACTAGATCCTAAGTCTAGCGCGTCTACCAATTTCGCCACATCCGCAAATTGGGACGCAAAGATAGCCATCTTCCTTACTTAAATTCGCGCTTCTTATGAAAACGATCGATCCTTCTGAATTATCTGTAAGAAAGGTACACGGATACCTGCTTGGAGCAGTTGGCCCACGCCCAATAGCCTTCGCCAGTACGGTAGATGCGGAAGGGAACCCCAATTTGGCGCCATTCAGTTTTTTCAACGTTTTTAGCGCGAATCCCCCTCTTATGATCTTTTCACCAGCGCGCAGAGGCACGGATAACACCACAAAAGACACGTTCAGTAACGCCAAGGCAACGAAGGAGGTTGTTATTAACGTGGTGAATTACGACCTCGTGCAGCAAATGTCGCTGGCTAGCACAGATTACCCAACAGGCGTGAATGAATTCGAGAAAGCGGGACTTACGGCAGAAAAATCACTAAAGGTCAAACCCTTTCGTGTGAAAGAGAGCCCGGTTCAGTTTGAATGTATCGTTCGAGAGGTGATTGAATTGAGCGATCAGCCCGGTTCTGGCAACTTGATCCTCTGCGAAGTGGTCATGATCCATATTAATGAAGAGGTATTAGACCCTGATGAAAAGATCGATCAACACAGGATCGATCTGGTGGCTCGAATGGGCGGCAGTTGGTACTGTCGAGCAAATGCCGAAAGTATGTTCGAAGTTCCCAAACCTGTCGGTAGGTTGGGCATGGGAGTAGATGGTCTTCCTGAAGCTGTTCGAACCAGTGCACTCCTAACTGGAAACGACTTGGGAAAATTGGGCAATACAGAAGTGCTACCCAACGAAACCGACGTGAACGAATACAAATTGATGGAACTTGCAGACCTATTCATAGATATGCAAGACGACCAAGCAGGCTTGGAAAAGCGCCTGCATGAGATCGCGCACGAAAAACTACAGAACAACGAAATTGAAAATGCTTGGAAAACGCTCCTCGCATTCAATAACCGATAAACACCGAAAAATGGCAGTATTCAACATTAAAGGAAAGGTCAAATCTGTTGGCCAGGAGCAAAAGATCAGCGAGACTTTCAGTAAGAGAGAGCTCATTGTTCTTGAGACGGTAGGTCAACGTGAACAGCCGATCTTGTTTGAGGCCACTCGAGATCGCATGGATCTTTTGAACAATGTCAACACAGGTGATGAGGTAAGCGTAAGCTTTTTCATTAATGGTCGGGAATGGACTGCTCGTGATGGCAATGTCAGGCACTTTGTTACGCTGGCGTTGAGTAATGTTGAGAAAATCGGTGCCGTGCAGGCGCCCGCCGCGGCCACTCCACCTCCTATAACTGAGGAGATCGTTCCTGACGATCTTGAGGAAGATGATCTGCCGTTTTAATGCGATCAAAAGCCCCTAGAGGGCGCAAACCGCATTCGCCGGTTCAAGATCGCATCTTGTACGAAGACAATCATTTGATCATCATCAATAAGGAGGTCGGTGAATTGGTACAAGGTGATGAGACTGGAGACAGCACGCTGGGTGATGCGGTGAAGAAATACCTGCGAATCAAATACAAGAAGGCCGGTGACGCCTTTTTAGGAGTGGTGCATCGCTTGGACAGGCCTACAACCGGTGCAGTCATGTTCGCAAAGACCTCCAAGGGTTTAACGCGGATGTCCAACGCTTTCCGAGACCGAAAAGTAGAGAAATTCTACTGGGCCATGGTGGAGAATGCGCCTGCCGAAGATGCTGCTACGTTAACCCATTACTTGTTCAAGGATAAGAAGAACAACAAGGCGATCCTTTACAAGAAACCACGTGGGGAAGCGAAGAAGGCAGTACTGCACTACGAATTGATCGGGCATATTACGGACCATTACTTATTGCAAGTAGCACTTGAAACAGGAAGACCCCATCAGATCAGAGCGCAATTAGCCAGTATACGCTGTCCGATAACGGGTGACGCGAAATACGGCTATCCGCATATTCTAAAAGACAAAGGAATTGCCTTGCATGCGCGCAACATGAATTTTACGCACCCCACCACAGGGGAGCGTATTGAGGTCATTGCCCCTGTGCCTAAAAACGACCTGTGGCGCAAATTCTCTTGATCACGCCGCTTTGATGTCGAGCGCATCTCGTAAGCCATTACCCACCCAAGTAAAGGCCAAGACCAACAGCATGATACATAGACCCGGAAGTACTGCCAAATGGAACAGGTCGGTAGTAATGTATGGGTAGTAATCGCGGATCATACTACCCCAAGAAACCATGGGTAGTTGGGCTCCAATGCCTAAAAACGACAAGCCCGCTTCCATGAGTATGGCTGTGGCAAAATTCGCAGCCGCGATAACGATAACAGGGCTTAATACATTGGGTAGGATATGCCTGAAAATGATTCGCGGCGTGGTGAACCCAAGCGCCTTTCCAGCTTCAACGAACTCCTTCTCGCGAACGCTTATGACCTCACCCCGAACAACACGGGCCACTTCTACCCACATGGTCAAACCAATAGCCACAAACACCTGAACAAAGCCTTTGCCCAGCGCCAAGGTGATGGCGATAACGAGTAAGAGTGTGGGTATAGACCAGACAACGTTAACGAACCACATAATGGCATCATCAATCGGTAATTTGATTGACCGTTTGAACAGCGTAAGTGTCGGCTTTTCCGCTCGAAAATACCCCGCAACGGCGCCTAGCGTAATGCCGATCAACAACGAGATTAAAACGGCGATCGCACCCACAGTCAATGAAATGATGGTTCCTGCCATTAGCCGACTTAGCATATCACGGCCAAAGCTGTCAGTTCCGAGCAGTGCTTTTTGTTTGTTCTCAAACGCAAGATGTAAGCGTTCATCT
>CAZPEQ010000381.1:0-2964 GCA_964585605.1 uncultured Weeksellaceae bacterium
CTGAACCCTACGCCATGCGCACGTTAAAAAAAACAACTTTACTTTTTCTTCTCACCTCATTCTGTGGTTTGACCCAGGCACAAGACGCACCGCTTACGCGTATGCTTTTTGTCATGGACGCAAGCAATAGCATGAATGCTTTTTGGGAAAGCAAGCCCAAGATCAATACCGCACGGGATATCCTGCTTAAAGCGCTGGAAGAGCTTGACGGGCAGCCCAACTTAGAGATAGGCCTGCGGCTGTACGGTCACCAAACTCCTATAGAATCGGGTAAGCAAGACTGTGATGATACACGCCTAGAAGTACCTTTCAGCAATGATGGACCGCGCAAGATCAAGCAGGTACTCACAACAGTGCGGTGCCAAGGCACCACCCCGATCGCCCGATCATTAGAGCGCGCTGCAGGCGATTTTCCTGATTGTAAGAACTGCAGAAACATTATTATTCTCATTACGGATGGCATAGAGGCTTGCGACGAAGACCCTTGCGCCGTATCTAGGGCATTGCAAGCGAAAGGGATCATCCTGAAGCCTTTTGTGATCGGCATTGGTTTGGATGGTGAGGCTTGGGGCACATTCAAATGTGTTGGCAACTTCTACGACGCTAGCACGGAAGAAATGTTCAACCACGTACTGAAGGTGGTTATAACCCAAGCACTTAATTCTACATCGGCACAGGTGAATTTACTTACCGCAGATGAGCAGCCTACCGAGACTAATGTGCCCGTGACGTTCTACGACGAACGAACAGGTGAAATCCGATACAATTTTGTGCACACCCTGAACCACAAGGGCGCTCCCGATACGTTGAGCATCGACCCAATAGAGACTTACCGTGTGGTAGCGCACACAATTCCTCCCGTAACCCGCACTGGCGTTAAACTCTCCCCTGGCATTCACAACATCATTGGAATGAATGCTGGGCAAGGTGACCTGACTTTAAAGGTTGGAAGTGGCGCAGCCAGTAATGGGTTACTCGCAATTCTGCATAAAGCTGACTCAGAACAAATCCTGCATGTACAGGAACTAGGCACAACTGAACGCTATTTAAACGGGCTTTACGATCTAGAGATACTGACCCTTCCCCGCATGTTGATCGAAGATGTGAAGGTGAGCCAAAGCCACACCACAACCGTGCAGATTCCGCAAAGCGGCGGGTTAAACCTGATTACTTCCTCTACTGGTTATGGGGCCATATTCCAGGTAACGGGTGAAGATCTTGAATGGGTAACAGACATTGACCCGAGCAGTTTACAGAGTCGGTACACCCTACTACCCGGAACGTACAAGCTCATGTTCCGGTCGAAGAGTTCAAAGAAAACAGAATACTCGCAAGAGCACGATTTCACCATTAAAAGCGGTGTTTCTAACACCCTAAAATTGTAACACATGGCAGCATTTGAAGTACTGGATACAAAGGACACTCGCTCGGGTTTTGGAGCAGGATTACTCGAACTTGGTGAAGAAAACAGCGATGTGGTCGCACTATGTGCAGACTTGACGGGATCACTCAAAATGGGTGATTTTAAGAGCGCTTTCCCCGATCGCTTTTTTCAGATGGGTGTTGCAGAAGCCAACATGATGGGCGTTGCAGCAGGTTTGACCATAGGGGGAAAAATCCCATTTACTGGAACGTTTGCCAACTTCAGTACGGGTCGCGTGTATGATCAGATCCGTCAGAGCATCGCCTATTCGCATAAAAATGTCAAAATCTGCGCGTCACATGCGGGGCTGACTTTAGGTGAAGATGGCGCCACGCATCAAATACTGGAGGACATCGGTTTGATGAAAATGTTGCCCAATATGACGGTTGTGGTTCCTTGCGACCACAATCAAACCAAAGCAGCTACCAAAGCTATTGCCGCGCATGATGGGCCGGTTTACTTGAGGTTTGGAAGACCCAAATGGCCCGTATTCACCCAAGCATCTGAACCATTCATTCTTGGTAAAGCGCAGTACCTGATCGAAGGAACCGATGTTTCCATATTCGCCACAGGTCATTTGGTATGGAAAGCCATTCAAGCTGCCGAACAATTAAAAGAGCAAGGCGTTTCTGCAGAAGTGATTAATATTCACACGATCAAACCGTTAGATGAAGAAGCCATATTGACTTCCATCGCCAAAACGAAATGTGCCGTAACCGCTGAAGAGCATCAAATGCATGGCGGACTCGGAGACAGCATAGCTCAATTACTGGCAAGAAAAATCCCCACTCCACTTGAAATGGTAGCGGTAAATGATAGCTTTGGGGAAAGTGGTACCCCGGATCAACTCTTAGCGAAGTATGGCCTCGATACCCCTGATGTCTTGCAGGCTGCGTTGCGTGTGATGAAGCGTAAATAAGCGTGTGCGTCAAAGGCTTAGGCCTGAGTTGTTATGGATCAGTTATCAGATAAAGAGATCTTAGACTTATTTGGTAAGGATGAATCGCGGAATTACGCGTTCAACTTATTGGTTCGTCAATACCAAAAACCGCTCTACCAGTACATTCGACGTATGGTCTTAGACCATCAGGACACACAGGACATTCTGCAGAACACATTCATTAAAGCGTGGAAGGGGCTCCCCGCATTTCGTGCAGATGCCAAGCTTTTTAGCTGGCTTTACCGCATAGCGTACAACGAAACCATGAACTTCATTAAGAAGCAGCGTAGGAAGGTATTCAAACGCGATGAAGACGCGCAGCAACATGCCGAAGGCGTTGTCTACGGGGGCATTCAATTCACAGGAGAAGAAATCTACAAGAAATTGCAAGTAGCGGTAAGCAGCCTTCCGGAGAAGCAACGTGCTGTATTCGTTATGAAGTATTTCCAAGAATTGAAGTTCATTGAAATAGCCGAGATCACAGGTACAACCGTAGGGGCCTTGAAATCCAGCTATCATATCGCTGTCAAGAAAATCGAGGGAATAATCAAGTCTGATCAAACCATTTAGCCTAGGAAGCGTCAAAGTAGGTACAAGAACA
>CAZPEQ010000382.1:0-2955 GCA_964585605.1 uncultured Weeksellaceae bacterium
CCCGAGCAAGCACATTGGAAATATGTACTTCAATAACAGGTATTGAAACCGCTGAAATGGCATCGCGCAACGCAACACTTGTATGAGTATACCCTCCCGCGTTAAGCACAACGCCCAAGGCATTCTCCTCTGCACGGTGAATTCCTTGTATCAGCATGCCTTCTAAGTCACTTTGTACAAACTCGATCATCACATCTTGAAAATCAGACGTGAGTTTCTTGGCAATGCCGTCCAACGTAAGAGAACCATAGATTTCCACTTCCCGGGTGCCTATTTTTTGCAGGTTAGGCCCGTTCAGAACTAGTATACGCGGTGTATCCATCATTGGCGAAATAACATGATCTTCGTGAATAAGCATGCATTGGAGCGCCGCTATCGACCATTTCAATACTTATTTGCGACTCGAACGGTCGCTATCAGAACGAACCAGTGAGGCGTACTTAACTGATTTGGCCGCGCTTCAAAAGTTTGCAGATCGAGCAGGCCTACTTCCCGAACAAGTCACGAAAGAACACTTGCAGGAGTACTTGAAAAAGTATGCCCGCAGAGGACGTAAGGCAACAAGTCAAGCGCGCGCGATCAGTGCCATCCGTGCCTTCTTCAAATTCCTCGTGAAGGAGAAATGGATCAATGAAAACCCTGCCAAACTTTTACGAACCCCAAAAAAGGGACGTAAACTGCCCACCGTACTTAGCCTTGCGGAAATTGATGTAATGATCAATTGCATTGACCTAAGCGCACCCTTCGGCCACCGAGATAAGGCCATCATAGAAACCTTGTACGGCTGTGGTTTACGTGTAAGTGAATTAACGAATCTGCGTTTATCTGGCTTGCATTTTAACGACGGATATATACGTGTTGTTGGCAAAGGAGATAAAGAACGATTGGTGCCGATAAGTGGAGAAGCGCTAAAACAGATCACCATCTACCGCGACTCCCATCGCATACACGTAAGGGCAGATGGGAATAACGAAGACGTCTTGTTCTTGAACTTCAGAGGGGCAGGCATGTCACGTGTATCGGTGTTCAACTTGGTAAAGCACTTAGCGGAACAAGCAGGTATTCGCAAAGAAGTCAGTCCGCACACCTTTCGGCATTCTTTTGCTACCCACTTGATAGAGGGTGGTGCGGATCTTCGAGCGGTGCAGGAAATGCTTGGTCATGCATCCATTACAACTACAGAAATCTACACACACCTTGATCAAGACCTGCTGCGCAGCAACATTATGCAATTTCACCCACGGGCGACTTAGAAAAGTTAGGGTTAAGGGTGTTCAATAGAAGCCAATAACACGAGCTTATCGCCGTATTCTTCCATCAGCGCAATAAGCTCCGGCTCTAACTGCCCTTCGTACTTCTTATTCCAAGCCAAATAACCCGTAACCGGATTGTACTTAGCAAGACCCAGCGGCATGTCGAAAAATGAATGATCGAACCCTTCAACCTGTTCCATCATATTCATCTCCACTTTCAACGAATTAACTGAGTTGTCTCCGACCCAACTCGACCCACGTGTATCAATTTGGAAACACTTTGTGATGTGTCCAGGAGCAGAAACACGAATAACATACACGGCGTTGTTCTGCAGTTTGAACTGAAATTTTCCATTGCTACTTGTAGGATCCGCGTAAATCTTCAGCCCGTCTTTATACAAACGAACCAATGCCCCCTTCATGGCCTTTGCGTTATTCAGTTCACGCACCATTCCTTCTACCTTGATCGTAGCCGCATAACCGACTGTAGAAAACACAGTTAGCCCCAACAATAGCATGAGTAAAGAAAGTGCCCGCATTACACGGACAAACCTATCACGAGCAATTCAATTGATAAAGCAATACAAGCCTACTCCTTCTTTTTTTACCAACGCTCACATGTTGATACTGACCATACTTCGATCCGAAAATACAGCCTGAAAAACCTGCAACCTATCCGTGACAATAACGTAAAAGACAGTCTACAACTATGTAGTCACTGAAACATTGAGAACCGACCGAAATAGCATTATGTCTCAAAATCCTTATTTGATAGGCTTACACGAAGTTGCCCTATCTGACATTGATACCGTTGGTGGTAAGAACGCCAGCCTCGGCGAAATGATCCAAAACCTCACCCAACTGGGAATAAAAGTACCTGGAGGGTTTGTGGTTACCGTTGCGTCTTACGAAGCGTTCATAGCGCATAACGTGCTGGATCAAAAAATCAAGGACATCGTGAACTTTCTTGATGACGATGATGTGGAAAGTATTAGAAGAACAGGACTACAAGTTCGCCAGTTGATCAAGAACGGCACCTTCCCAAAAGACATTGAGGATTCGATCACCCAACGGTACTTTGAGATGAGCAAGCAATACGGGCAGGATATGACCGATGTTGCTGTTCGATCAAGTGCGACAGCAGAAGATCTACCAGATGCTAGTTTCGCTGGCCAACAAGAAACTTACCTGAATATTCGCGGCCCACAGGATCTACTGGTAGCGGTAAGAAACTGCTTCGCTTCCTTGTTCACCGATAGAGCTATCGTTTACCGCAACAGCTTAGGGTATGACCATTTTGATGTAGGCATATCCGTTGGTATCCAAAAAATGGTTCGTTCTGACCTGGCTTCGTCCGGAGTCGCATTCTCACTGGATACTGAAAGTGGTTTTAAGGATGTTGTGGTCATAAACGGGTCGTATGGCCTTGGCGAAATGGTCGTACAAGGATCGGTCAGCCCGGACGAGTTCATCGTATTCAAGCCTACGCTTGAAGATGGGTTCTCCAGCATCATTGAAAAGAAACTGGGCAACAAGGATCGGAAGATGCAATACGGCACGGATCCGCACGAGCCGGTTCGCATAATTCCAGTCGAACGCCCGATGCGTCAGCGTTTTTGCATTGACGACGACATGGCCTTGGAGATCGCTCGTTCCGTGGCCTCTATTGAAAAGTATTATACCGAAAAGAAAGGCCACTGGT
>CAZPEQ010000383.1:0-2951 GCA_964585605.1 uncultured Weeksellaceae bacterium
AGTGGGCATGAGCCTATATATATGGAACTCGGGGGCGATTAATAGTTTGTAGTTAGCCGTTAAGGAGAAGTCCCCAGGATCCATTAACCCTTAACAAATAACTCTATTACCACTTCTCTATCTGCTCAAAAATGTTCTTCATACTTGTATTCGATTTGACTATATTATAGCCGTTATATTGACGTAATTATCGTCAATTGTATTTCTCCTTCCCAAAAATCCAATGCCCAACACCATGCGTTCTATTGTACACATTGATCTCGACACCTTCTTCGTATCGTGTGAGCGCTTACTGGATAGCCGCCTGAAAAACAGACCCGTACTGGTGGGCGGCACCACCGATCGTGGGGTCGTAGCGGCCTGTAGTTATGAGGCCCGCACCTATGGTGTACACTCCGCCATGCCCATGCGTTTAGCTAGGCAGTTATGTCCTGAGGCGATCGTGATCCGCGGTAACAGCGGTACCTACAGTAAGTTCTCTGATCAGGTAACGGATATCATTAAAGAGTCCGCACCGCTTTATGAGAAGTCATCCATCGATGAATTCTATATGGACATAAGTGGTATGGATCGTTTCTACGGTTCTTACCAATGGATCAAAGAACTGCGATTACGGATCATGAAGGAAACGCACTTGCCTTTGTCCTTCGGGTTATCTACCAGCAAGACGGTAGCGAAGGTGGGTACCAACGAAGCCAAGCCGAATAACCATATACGCATAGGCAAAGGCATGGAGAAGCCATTCTTAGCACCCCTATCCGTAAGTAAGATACCCATGGTGGGTGATCAGACCTACAAGAGGCTCCGCAGTATGGGCGTGGAAAAGGTGAAGACCTTACAGGAAATGCCCATGGAGTTGATGGAGCGCGTGATGGGCAAGAACGGGTTAAGCCTTTGGAAGAAAGCACAAGGTGTAGATAACGCCCCGGTGATCGCTTACCATGAACGCAAATCCATTTCGATAGAACGCACTTTCGAAAAGGACACTACAGATATGGTCAAACTGAAGAGCATCATCATTGCCATGGCAGAGAACTTGGCGTTTCAATTACGCAATGGCGATAAGCTCACTTCTTGTGCAACCATACGTATTCGCTATGCCGATTTCCAAACCTACAGCAAACAACGGCGCATTCCTTATACCGCTTCTGACCACACGATCATTCAAACTGTGCAAAGCCTGTTCGATCAATTGCATGAACGCCGGGTTTTAGTGCGCTTAGTGGGTGTGCGTTTAAGTCATTTAGTAGGTGGCGGACACCAGATAAACCTATTCGAAGAAACAGAAGAAACGATCAACCTCTACCAGGCGATGGACCGCATGCGCAAACGCTATGGGCAAGATGCGGTGAAGCGTGCCGTTGCCATGGGGTCGCGGGGTATTGGCAGAACGAATCCGTTTAATGGGCAGCCGCCGGTTATTCCGGCTCATCGGCGTTTGTAACGCTCAAGCACCAAATGACAAATTCCAAGCACCAAAATCCAAATAACAAAACCCAAATTCCAAAGAGCAAGCTCCAAATGACAAACTCCAAAACACAAGTATCAAAACTCAAAGGGCGAGCACCAAATAACAAATTCCCAAAGCTTCGGTATGATCTAGAGGAACGAACTTTAGAATTCGCGGTTGCAGTGCGTTTGTTCTTACGCACATTGCCAAGCAGTCTGGAGAACCAAGAAGATGCCAAACAGTTGATCCGCTCTTCAGGTTCTGTTGGAGCCAACTACATCGAGGCGAATGAAAAGTTGGGAGATAAGGACTTCTTGATGCGTGCGAAAATTTCCCGCAAGGAAGCAAAGGAAAGTCTGTATTGGTTGAATATCCTCAAGCGCACAAACGCTAAAGAACATAGCATTAAGTTCGATCGGTTGATTCAAGAATCAAGTGAGCTTACAAAAATCCTTTCTTCCATTATTTTAAAATGTTCATGATCAGGTCATTACTCGAATCCTTTTGGAATTTGTCATTTGGAGCTTGCTATTTACTCAATGTTACTAAACACGCATAGCCAATTCAGCCTCAAGTATGGCTTACTCGCTATCGAAGAATTATTCGAGGTGATCAAGGCTAACGGTTATGCTTCTTTCGTGTTGACCGATATCAACAATACATCTGCATGCATGGAGGTTGTACGCATGGCCCCACAATATGCAATGAACGTTCAGATCGGTATCGACTTCCGCAATGGGACGAAGCAGCACTATGTTGGGATCGCCAAGAACACGCATGGTTTTCGGGAGTTGAACGAACACCTATCACACCACATTCACACAAAGCAAGTCTTTAACGCACAAGCACCTGACTTTGAGGAGGTGTTCGTGATCTACTCTTTAGACCAGTGTCCAACGACTTTGCGTGAGCATGAATATGTAGGCGTACGACCAGATCAATTGAATCGACTACGCTTCTTATCCCACAATCACCCCAAAGAAAGGTTCGTTATGCTACACACCTCCACTTTCCGCCATCGACGTGATTTTAATGCGCATCGATTACTCCGCGCTGTCGGTGAGAATTGCCTCTTGAGCCAATTACCGGAACACGCACAAGGAAATGCGACCGACCGCTTCATTCCGCAAGAAGTCCTATTGAATACTTATGCAGAATACCCTGAGATCGTCCAGAACACGGCGCATCTATTAGCCCAGTGTGCATTCCATCTAACCCAACAGCAGAGCCGGAACAAAGCTCTTTGGTGCAATACGATCGAGGAGGACCATGCACTCATGGATCGGCTTGCAAACGAAGGGCTTGCGTACCGTTATGGCAGTAACATTCCTGTCAACGTTCGGCAACGAATGCAAAAAGAATTGGCCATGATTCGCGAGCTGAAGTTCTGTTCGTACTTCTTAATCAATTGGGATATGATCCGTTATGCTCAACGCAAGAATTACTACTACGTTGGGCGCGGTAGTGGAGCGAATAGTTTGGTCGCTTATCTACTGCGTAT
>CAZPEQ010000384.1:0-2947 GCA_964585605.1 uncultured Weeksellaceae bacterium
AGCCGGTATGCTTCTGGCTGATGTCTTCTATTTAAATGACGAACCCGTAAAGAATAGAACCATACCAATGAATGTGGGTATGCCAAAAGGTGTTGTCTTCAAAATTCAGGTAGGAGCATTTTCCAAACGCATTCCGTCTGATCTATATGGCGACTTGGATCCGGTTACTGGAGAGCAGATCGGCAATGGGCTAGTTCGCTATTCTGCAGGTTTGTTCATGACCTACGATAATGCAGCTGATGCCAAGAAATTGGTTCGAGATAGGGGCTATCAAGATGCATTCGTGGTAGCTTATATCGACGGAAAGCGGGTAAGCATTGCAGCCGCTAAAGAGCAATTGGGTATTGATCGGCCAGAACTTGTTTCCGCACCGGTCGTAGCAACCAAGACCAAGACCGAGACGAGACCAACTCAAACAACTGTTCCTGTGTCGCCACAGACGACCACAACGACCCAGACAGAACCAACCGATATTCCGGAATTCGACATGGCTGAGTTGACCACTGATTACGGCAATGACCCCAATGCAGCACCTGCTGATAAGGTCGAGACCATCAAAGGCTTGTTCTTTACTGTTCAGGTTGGTGTTTACTCTAAGCCGGTAGCCTTAGATAAGCTCTACAACATCACGCCACTCAATACGGAGTTGATCAGGAACGATATGATCCGTTACACGACAGGTAGGTATTCAAATGTTGCTGCCGCATCTGGTCGAAAAGAGGAAACCAGAACGGCTGGTGTTGCTGATGCCTTTGTTACTGCCTATATGAACGGTAAGCGTATTGGTTTAGCGGAGGCTAAAGCGCTGCTTGATCAACACGGTACTGCTATTCTAGCGCAATAACGCATTGACGTCTTAGTGGGCTTTTTGTAAATTCGCGTATGTCCCGTTCCGTTTTCGCAAATAGCGAGTTGTTAGAAGAGGTTTTGGAAGAGGTCGTTGAGACCGTCGACCAGAAACAGCTTATCCTGTTCAATGACGAGGTGAATACATTCGATCATGTGATTGATTGCTTAGTTAGTATTTGCGATCATGACCGCATCCAAGCGGAACAATGTGCGGTCATTACCCATTACAAAGGCCGCTGCTCGGTCAAACGCGGAGAATGGGATGAGTTGGCGTCGATGGGCACCGCATTAGGCGATCGAGGTTTATCGGTTGAAATCCAGTAATATCTATTTGTCGAATTAGGGCATTGGTTCATCGAACTTTTGCCTGAATTTGTCGTACAAGTTCTTGTAGAAGCATACCCGGTTCAGCATACCCACGTGCTACCGGGGCTGAAGAACTTACGATGAAAATTTCCATCCAACCGAAGAGCATTATCTCCTCACTTGTCGTGTTGATCTCACTCCACACAACGAAGATCATGGCGCAAGCCGTGCCTGACAATACCCCGCAATTCCGAATTGGGATATCAAGTTCGATGAACACGTTCTTTGATGAGACCTTGTTATTCTTTGAAGCTGGAGTGCCCGCATTTGATCAATTCGACGTTATCAAACCCCCGTTTGGTACCACAGGCGCACCTCAAGTCTCTACCGTATCGGCTGATGGTGCCAACTTGATCATGAATGCTTACGGCGCAGTGTGGCAAGAAGTCGCCATTCCTATGAAAGTAAAAGCTGGCGTTACCGGCATACACACCCTTCGCTTTTTTGATGGCCCTGGCTACTTAGCAGGAACTTGTGTAAAGCTAGAGGACACGCAAACCGGATCATTCACCGTGATCAATGAAGGAGACTCAGTGGATGTCATGCTTAACACAAATGATCCGGTAGATCCCCCTAGGTTCAAATTGCACATAACAAGCAGTAATACAGAAGCGCATAGCGACGTAAGCTGCTTCGGCTTGAACGATGGTGAAATCGCTATTCTTGGAGGAGGAAATGGCCCTTGGACCTACGATTGGTATGGCCCTGGAGGTATTTTCATTCAAACTCAAGCAGGGCATAATGGCGTATCAAAACTCGATAACGCGAGTGCAGGAGTATACCGTGTAGATATAACCGGTACTAGTGGTTGTGGTATGCGCAGCTCATTCGTTGAGATCACATCTCCGCCTGCTATACAGGCCGATCTGAACATTGTTGACGAGCATTGCACACTCATAAGTAATGGCTCCATCACAGCAAGCGGAATGGGCGGAGTACCACCATACACATACACGTGGGGCCATGGCGGAACGGATTCGCTCACGTCGGGATTAGCAGCCGGGTTGTACGATTTATTCATTCACGATGCAACGGGTTGCAGCAGGTACTTTCCGGCAATTGAGGTATTGACCACCGGAAAACCTCATGCGAGTATCAAGGCCAGCGCCGATCATGCGTTGATAAACGAACCTATCTACTTCGAGAATGGAAACCATACGGGTGTAGAATTCATGTGGTCATTCGGAGACGGAACCATCTCTGAATTAGAGAAACCTCAACATGCCTACGCCTTACCTGGGATTTATGAAGTACAGCTCATCCTAAGCGAGGCGAATTGCGTTGATTCTGCAACCGCGATTTTGGAAGTTGGCGCTAATGGTATCAACGATATCGGCCCTTTTAGTGATGTGCAGGTCATTCCGCAAGAAACGGGCGTACAGATCAATGGAGCCGATTACGTTCTAGATCAGTCTACGGTGTCCATTATTGATGCTGTTGGTAGGGAAGTGCTGCAAACAAGAAGATTGGGTTCGGACCGTTTTATTCCCATCGATCTAAGATCTGCGGGTATCTACCGAGTCATTCTAACCAACGCTGCAGGAAGAAAGGCTGTACCTATTTCGATCCTTCGTTGATATTCAACTTTCGAACACATCTTTTGTTACTTTTGCGATCCATTTTTGGACCTGTAGCTTAACTGGATAGAGCACCGCACTACGGATGCGGAGGTTCGGGGTTCGAATCCCTGCAGGTTCACGAAGAGATCGAAACCCACCTTATGGTGGGGTTT
>CAZPEQ010000385.1:0-1190 GCA_964585605.1 uncultured Weeksellaceae bacterium
GTTCAACACCTGCTATTCGAGATATACTGAGGTCATGGCGCGATGAAAGTTCAAGGATCTTCACGCTCCAATCGCGTTCGGCGTTCATGGTATTTAAGAAGTACCTCCCCTTGAATTTCCGCAATAGGCAGCTATCCGAAATTTCAAAAAGCGTCTTTGCATACTGATAGGTACCCACAATAGAATCTCCTTGGATTTCAGCGTCTATCGTGTCCTTAGGTGCATCCAAATAGAGCTTACCATTCCTGTATTCCAGCCCCTCGGTTGTATCCACTTCGACCTTGCTGATGCTGAAATCAATCTCCCAATGTTGTACTATGTTCGTTTCTGAGATAAGCAATCGAGAGCTGTCCTTAATACACCAGTACTGACCTTGATACTTCCTCTTAAAGTTGGTGCGATCCGCTTCATTGATAGGCTGGGGTCCGGTAAACGTGGGTTCGACCATACAGCCACCGAAAAACAGCCCATAGCATATCGCATAAAGTAGAAGTCGGTTCATGAGCGAGCTCTCCCGTGTTTTAAGACACCGGTACAAGAATGGCTTTTTCCACCAGCGTCTCCGCGATCTGCACCGCATTGGTTGCAGCGCCTTTCCTTAGGTTGTCTGAAACGACCCACATGTTCAAGGTGTTCTCCTGCGATTCATCTTCACGCAAACGGCCCACGAAAACGGCGTCCTTATCCTGCGCATTTAAGGGCATGGGGTACATGTTGTTGGCCACATCGTCTTGTAATACGATTCCAGGCGCATCGCTAAGAACAGCTCGTACTTTGTTCATGGTGAACTCGTTCTTGAACTCCACATTCACCGCTTCACTATGACCGCCGACAACGGGCACACGCACAGCGGTAGCTGTAAGTCTGATGTCTTTATCCAAAATCTTGTGCGTCTCATTCACCAATTTCATTTCCTCGCGCGTGTAGTCGTTCTCTAGGAACACATCACAATGCGGAATGCAATTGCGGTCGATCGCATGCGGGTAAGCCTTTTCTCCTACAACCCCATTCCGTTCATCTTCCATCTGCTTGACAGCCTTTACACCCGTACCTGTAATGGATTGGTAAGTGCTCACCACAACGCGCTTCACACCGAATGCCTCATGCAGGGGCTTCAACGCAACCACCAACTGGATCGTACTGCAATTCGGATTGGCGATGATCATATCACTGCCCTCCAGCACAGCTGC
>CAZPEQ010000385.1:1290-2939 GCA_964585605.1 uncultured Weeksellaceae bacterium
GCCGAGGCAACCGGAATCAATTCAGAGACGGGGAAGTTTCTTTCTTCCAGTACCGTAAGTAACTGTTGACCAACTAGGCCCGTGGCTCCAACAACTGCAACTTTCATCTTGATCCCTTAACGTTCAGAACGGCTCAAAAGTACTACCTTACCCCTCTTGAATATGTGTGAGGGCGCTCATTTGATGAAAAAAATACTCTGTATGATCGTAACGCTGACCGCCTTGGTTGGGCGGGCCCAATTCGCAGATGATTTCAGCGATGGCGATTTTACCCTTAACCCGGTTTGGAGTGGTGATGATGCCGAGTTCCAGGTCAACGGGAATAATGAACTGCAGCTAAACGCAAGTGTAGCTGGCGAAAATTACTTGCAGAGTGATGTTGTCCTACCTTCCTTAGATAATCTCGAGTGGCGTTTCCGAATAGATCAAAGTTTCTCGCCAAGTAGCAGCAATTTTGGACGCGTGTACTTGGTCAGCGATCAAGCTGATCTCACCACACCGCTGAACGGCTACTACCTCCAATTTGGCGAAGCGGGTGGCGACGATGCCATTGAACTGTTTGAAACAACAGCTGGAGTTGATGTATCCGTGGCGCGAGGAATGGACGGAGGAATAGCCAGTTCCTTCGAGGTAGGTGTGCGGGTGACACGCAATGCTGCTGGCTTGTGGAGCCTGTCCGTGGACCCCTTAGGTGGTACCGCTTACGTATTGCAAGCTACCGGAACAAATACAACACATACTACGAGTGATCACTTCGGCGTGCGTTGCACCTTTACCGTAAGCAACGCCACCAACTTCATTTTTGATGACTTCTTCGTGGGGCCAATGGTCGTTGATATGACCCCACCAGCCATCACCAACGTGGAGCTTGTTGATGCGGATAATATTGTGGTGGTCTTCGATGAAGGAGTGGATCTTGCCACCGCGGAAACGGCGAACAACTACGAAGTGCAACCTTTCCTGAACGCGATAGGTGCCGTGCGCGATGTGATGGATCCTACCCGGGTGCAACTCACCCTCAGTGCCTCAATGATAAATGGTATGGCGTATACCTTGATCGTGACCAATGTCGAAGATTTGAGTGGTAACGCCATTGTTTCGCAGCAGTTCCCATACACCTTCACCGTGCCGAGCACACCGGCATTCCGTAGTGTAGTGGTCAATGAGTTCTTGGCTGATCCAAGCCCAGTAGTTGGACTGCCTGAAGCCGAATTCATCGAGCTTTACAATGCGACGACCACCGAAACTTTCGACCTCGCGAACTGGACACTTGCCGATGCCAGTTCGAGCGCTACGTTGCCATCTTACACATTAGCGCCTGATCAATACGTTTTGCTTGTGGATGTGTCTAATGCAGCCCTTTTTACAAGTTTCACGAACGTACTTCCTGTAAGCTCCTTGCCTTCCTTGAACAATTCGGGGGATGACATTACCCTTCGGGATGACATGTCCATCATCATTGATGCGCTCACCTACGACTTGGCTTCTTACAATGATCCGGTGAAAGATGACGGCGGCTGGACACTGGAGCAGATCAACCCCTTCACCCCTTGTTCGGGCAGTACGAATTGGTCCGCATCTAACAACTTGAGCGGTGGCACACCTGAAGTGCTGAACTCTATTTTCGACAACACACCGGATACCGATGC
>CAZPEQ010000386.1:0-2930 GCA_964585605.1 uncultured Weeksellaceae bacterium
AGACCGATGCAGGGGTAACGTGACTCTTCAGTAGTGACCTTTGAACTACTTGGACGCTTATTTTAACGCACGTCCAGCGTATAAGGTTCGCATAATTCCAAAAAAGAAGGACCGTAAACCGGTCCTCCTAAATACTGATCACGGGGCTTCAATCAACGCACTAATGGCAAGCGAAGCGTACTGCTACTGTCGCCGTCTTGAACGATCAAGAAATACACTCCCGCAGACTCTCCTTGCATGCTGATCGTTGTATTTCCAGCACTACCCGACATGTTCACATTGTCTCTCACAACTCTACCTGTAAGATCCAAGACTTTTCCTTGCAGACCTGCTTTATTCCAAGAAAGGAAGATCTGCTCCTGGTTCAAGAAAGCCGTGAAGTCCAATTCTTCGATCTCAACAATATCCGTGCTCGTGGCCACGTCTATGTCTACGAATGCGATGGTCTCACAACCATTCAGATCAACCGCAAATTCAACATTGTAGGTACCAGGCGTATTATAGGTATGAAAGGGCTCATCAACATTGTAGAACGTTCCATCACCCATATTCCACTGCAGTAAGCTGCCGGTAGTGTGCAACCCATAAAATTCAATTTCCTCTCCAACAAGGACAGACGTACTTGAAGCCGTGGCAACTGCTATTGGGCCTGTACCGGCAGTAACTTGATAAGTTCCTGTGAACTGGCAACCTGTTGCATCAGTAATGATCAAATCATAAGTACCCGCCGAGACATTGAGCAGGTCCTTGTTCGATGAACCGTTTGACCAATCGTAGCTTAATGGAGCTACTCCTCCTTGAGGTGACAATATCAACGATGCATCGCTAGATGTAGCACATGTTGCTGCCGTGATAGCTGAGGACGCCCCCATTCCATTGGGCTCATCAATCGAGAACGCTCTAACGAGGTTGCCACACCCCCCTACAATGGCCACGCTGTAATTACCAGCGCTGAGGTTATTAACCGTTGTCGTTCCAGCCGCGACATTCTGCGTTTGGAAAACAGTTCCTGAAGCATCCATCCATTCAACTGTCCAGTTGACAGCTGTTGGATTGGTAACAGAAGCAGAACCCGTTGCATCTCCTGCACAAACAACATCTACTTGCTCATAGGCAGCAGCTGCCGAAGCGTGTAACATGAATCGCGCAGGGCTTGCAGGTGCGTTCGCATTGATCGTAAAATCATAGGTAGTTCCTTCGCTCAGTGTGATCAATTGACCTGTCGTCAAGTCTTCCAAGACTAAACAAGATGCACCTAAAATACTTGCTGCATCAAATAAGGTAAGCGTGTAGGTTCCCGTTGTTGGCACTTGTACCTGCACCGGGATACTCACATCTGACGTTAAGGTTCCCCAATAGTTCAGCGCTGTAGTAATACCATCTGAAGACTCCGCAGCGATCTGTGGAGAAGAACCGTTGTTGAAGATGAATTTCATCATATCGTTCGACTCAAACGTGTCGTTGCCGTTTGCGCCAAAAACCAACGCTACTTCATCGTAGTAGGTATTGAGTCCACTGGAGATCTGCAACCTAGCCATGTCCACATTCTGCACTTGACTGCCACCGAACAATCCTCCTGCAACTGCTTCATCTACTTTGGCGCTCTCATCTATAGTTGTCGTGAAGTTCGGGCCAGTAGCATGCAACCAAAAGGCTTGAGAGCTTTGAATATTGCCATTAAGCGCACCTGCCGGAATAGATATTCCTAATGCTTCATTCCACGCAGCGTTATTTCCTGAAACGGGATCAAACACGAAGTAGTTGTTGTCCACCTCTACTCCAAGGTTCACTAGACTAAAGTCAACCGGAGAAGGCATTGGATTGGCAACTAAATTCCAACCGTCAACAAGCGGCATCCCTGAAGAAGTATAGGTCATTGGTAATGTAACAGCCCCTGTATTCGGCACCCCGGTTACGTCAATGATGAAGGCATTCGTGCCTTGCAGGGAATCTCCTGCCCAAGCGGCATATCCCTGCCCTGGTGCGATCATATCGCTCACATCACTAGGTGCAATAAGGCCATCTAACAAGAGGCTGCCCGTATTTGTTTCGTCGTAAGAACGAATGCTTGGGAACACGGTGCCTCCTACAAGCGGTGCGTCAGCTCCCGGAAAGCTCGTGGTAAAGAAGTCGTCATTCCATTCAGCTAAAGTCTGGCCTTGAACCGCAGAACCCATAGTTCTCCAACTGGTGACACCTGCAGGAATGAAGCGCTCCATCATTAGTTCTCCAGTGAAAGTAGAACCACCCGACAAGGCTCCTAGCCTGCCCGTAGAAAGCGCATCTGAGGTGAGAATCAGTAAGCTGGTTGGTGCCACATCAATAGTCGCTCCAGGTGTTACCTGAATGTTCCCGGAAACGCTAACGTCTGACTCTAGCATCCAATTGCCGCCATTCGTTACTTCTGCGATAAGTATATCTCCAACTGCAGACCGAATGGTATGGTCTCCATTCAAGGCAAGGGTTCCGGTTACGTTCAACACCCCATTCACTGTTGTTTCCGCCGCAGCACTTCCACTTGCAAATCGATCCATCAACGCCAAGGTCATTTCACCTGTTGCATCGATTTCTAGATTGTTAATTGCTAAGGCCGTTGGTAAAGCTTGCGTGATAACGTGCCCAGCCTGCACATGTGCGGAAGCAAATTGATCCCAAACCGGTACGATCAGTCCACTGCTTCCGTCAGCAGAGGTTGACCAGATCGGGTCCACTTCTGTGCCCGAAGCTTGACTGAAGTAAGTTGGGAAACAAGTTGGGCTAGTCAACTCTACCTGCTCAATACTCCAGATCTCACTTGCGCTATTATTCTCAGCTATTATTTGCAAGGCTACCGTTGTAGCGCTTGGAGGTATGTCAATCACTACAAAAGAGAACCCATCGGTCGTATTTCCTCCTGCTGCAGGAGCAAAAGTTGCAGGCACCCCGGCAGT
>CAZPEQ010000387.1:0-2917 GCA_964585605.1 uncultured Weeksellaceae bacterium
TTCAGCTCGCAATCGTGTAGGAGCAACATGCATGCTGACCAAGGCAGCCTTAACCGCATCAGCACGCTCCTGAGACAACTTCATATTCACTTCATCAGAACCGGTGTTATCTGTGTACCCGCCCAACTTCAGTTGAATGTTTGGGTAAGAAGCTAAGATGTTCGCAATGTTCTTCAACTGCTCTCCGCTCTTCTCCATATCAAGGACAGCGCTTCCTGTATTGAAAGTAATCCGATCAAAGTTGAACCACGTGGCCTTGTCAGCTGCCCGGTCACTTGCGATGAAAGCAAGTAGGCGATTCTCCACTCCGCGCGCTGCCGCACCATCAATAACAGGTGCTGTAACCACAGGTGTTTCAATAACGGGTTGAACTGCGGCACCTCCAGTGTGACCACCTGTCGCCCCCTCATTCAAATGCGGAGCAATGATCAATGCAACGATAGAGGTGAGTTTGATCAAGATGTTCATCGAAGGTCCTGAGGTGTCTTTGAATGGATCTCCTACCGTATCTCCTGTAACAGCAGCGTGATGAGGCTCGGTATTCTTACCGTACTCCTTACCGTCGATCACAACACCTGTTTCGAAACTCTTCTTCGCATTATCCCACGCACCACCTGCATTGTTCTGGAACATGCCCATAAGCACACCGCTCACGGTGATACCTGCAAGTAATCCTCCTAGCGCCTCAGGCCCTGCCAAGAAACCAACAAGGATAGGCGAGATCAATGCTAAGGCACCTGGCGCTACCATTTCTCGAATAGATGCTTGTGTACTAATGGCCACACACTTGTCATACTCTGGTGTTGCTTTGCGTTCCATGATACCCGGAATCTCCTTGAACTGACGGCGTACCTCTTTCACCATTTCCATGGCTGCTTTACCAACAGCACTGATGGCTAATGAGCTGAAGAAGAATGGAATCATACCGCCCACAAAAAGCATGGCAAGCACATCTGCTTTGTAGATGTCGATACCGTCAATACCTGACATACCCACGTAAGCCGCGAACAAGGCCAATGCCGTAAGTGCTGCAGACGCGATCGCAAATCCTTTACCTGTGGCAGCAGTGGTGTTACCCACCGCATCCAGGTTATCGGTGCGTCCACGAACTTCTTTCGGAAGCTCACTCATTTCAGCAATACCACCTGCGTTATCCGCAATTGGTCCGAAGGCGTCAATGGCTAACTGCATAGCTGTTGTTGCCATCATACCTGCTGCGGCGATTGCCACACCGTACATACCCGCTAATGCGAATGAGCCCCAGATACCTGCTGCCAAAATCAAGATCGGAAGTACTGTACTTTCCATACCCATGGCTAAACCACCGATCACGTTGGTTCCATGACCTGTACCAGACTTCTGCACGATACTATCTACCGGACGGCGACCCATACTGGTGTAGTACTCCGTAACGATACTCATCAAAGCCCCAACAAAAAGTCCTAGAATAATGGCCCAGAAAACATTCATGGAAGTGATGACCAAGGTGTCACTACCCCGAACGAACTCCATTGTTTCTGGCATCATGTAATCGATCACGAAATAACTCGCAATGGCCGTTAGGATGATAGATCCCCAGTTACCCTTATTCAAGGCAGCCATAACACTTGACTTCTCGTCGCTAATGCTCACGAAGAACGTTCCCACGATGCTGAACAATAACCCGATACCTGCAATCACCATTGGAAGTAAGATCGGCGCAAGTCCATTGTAATTATCTACGCTGATCACCTCACGACCCAATACCATAGTAGCAAGCATAGTCGCTACGTATGAACCGAACAGGTCAGCACCCATACCAGCAACATCACCAACATTATCACCTACGTTATCGGCAATAGTTGCTGGGTTACGCGCATCATCTTCCGGAATACCCGCTTCTACTTTACCTACCAGGTCAGCACCAACATCAGCTGCTTTCGTGTAGATACCGCCACCCACGCGGGCAAACAAGGCGATACTCTCTGCACCTAAAGAGAATCCCGCAAGTACTTCCAAGCACTTCAACATTTCGTCTCCATTCGCGCTGGCATCGCCAACGTACATTTTCAAGAAGACGATGAACAGTGTGCTCAAACCAACAACGGCCAAACCGGCAACACCAAGTCCCATTACGGCACCTCCGTTAAAAGAGACTTTCAAGGCTTGCTTCAATGATGTTCTTGCTGCTTGCGTGGTACGCACATTCGCTTTCGTAGCGATATCCATTCCGATCCACCCGGCAAAGGCTGAAAAGAATGCGCCTATCACAAACGCAACCGCAACGATCCAATCGCTGTGCTCAGAGACGTGGCCCGACCAAGCCAGTAAGGCTCCTGCGATAACCACGAAGATTCCCAAGACACGCCACTCCGCTTTCAAAAAGGCCAGAGCTCCATCGGCTATGTAGCCAGCGAGCTCCTTCATATTCTCCTCACCTTGGTCTTGCTTGTTCACCCAGACCGCTTTTGCGATCATTACGATCAACCCAATGACGCCCATTACTGGGACCATATACATTAAATTACTCATGCTTCTTTTCTTACTGTGTTCTTTCACGCCTATTGCCCTGAAAAAGAGCACCTTGCGCTAATGAAGGGCGCAAAAATAAACATTGCTTTCGGATTAGGCGTTCCCTGAGCGTGAAAAGGGCTTTAACACGAAATCACTTCACCAAATACATAGTCTCTTTAACAGCATGCACAACACGCGCAACGTTGGGCAAAGAGCCCTCTATCAGCGGAACTGCAAACGCTAGCGGCGTATCCGCTTGGTTTACCCGAACAACGGGTGCATCCAGGTAATCGAACGCATCTTTTTGCACGCGATAGCCGATCTCACTCGCAATCGAGGCCACGGGCCAACACTCATCCACGATCACCAATCTATTGGTTTTCATAACCGACTGAATGATGGTTTCGTGATCCATTGGGCGAAT
>CAZPEQ010000388.1:0-2896 GCA_964585605.1 uncultured Weeksellaceae bacterium
GAATCTACTTCTGTCTTGGGCATAACGTCAATTACGGGAATATGCTCAGGTATAGTCAATTCCGCGATTAAATCTGCTGCTGCCGGTAGCGACATCATGAGGTAGTACATTCCAGGTTCGCTGATTCTCCAACCTTCAATATCTGAAGTCATTTCCTTATTGATCTTTTCAGCCCATCCGTCCGCATGAAACTTATGGACAACATCTATGGCGACGACGGACTTGACTAAGCCTGGATGTTTATTAGCGTACAAATAGGCCAAATAACTTCCATACGAATGGGCTACTAGTTGAATTTCCTTGTCAAAGCCGAGCTGTTTCAATCCATATTCCAGGTCGCTTAGATTTTGCAATACCCCATGCGATTCAACGCTGCTATTGCTTGTATCTAGCGTGCTTTTTCCAAATCCCGAACGGTCATACATAATGATAGGCGCCCCTGTCGAATGATGGATTTCTCTTGCTATGGACTTCCATACAGAACCATCATCACCAGCGCCACTTTCGAACAAGATGGGTGCGCCGTTGCCACTGATGATCGTAAAGTTGAGCGTGTGATTCTCTCGGTGAATCAAAACATCTTTGGATTCAATGTTGTCGCTTTGCTCCACTACCGATTCTGTTTCTCTATTGACTCCCTTTTGTTCAACGCAACTTGCGAGCGTAGCGAGTAATACGATGACAAGGAATTGTTTCATGTTTTAGCCACGGCTACAAACGTTTGCCGTTATTTCTTCGGTTCGTTCAAGGTATTTAAATTCATCACGCCCATTTCACTACTTGAAAGTTTGCATCTTCAGGAGCTCCCCCGACTCATCATAGACCTTCCACGTGCCTCGCTTCTTGCCGTTTTCAAAGCGACCTTCATCCCAGAGTTGGCCATTGGCGTGATATCGTTTCCATTCACCATGCTTTTGTTCTTCCTCGTTGAAACCTCCCGTTCCTCGTGGTTCGCCAGTCTTGAAGAACCATTTCCACCGACCAAAGATCTTTCCGTCCTTATAGCTGCCGCAGGATTGCATCTGGCCGTTGTTTAGAAAGTACTTCCACTTTCCCGATTTCTTTCCGTTGTCGAACTCCCCTTGGCAAGAGACAAGGCCATTCTTAAAGAATAGCTTAAAGGGGCCATGTTTAGGCTTACCGTCTTCATCGATTCCAGGGATGTCTTTCATTTGGGCGCTTTATGTTGCTTACAACGTATCGAAGTTATGAAACGAAACTTGGCCTTGCAGGAGAGTTTGCGTGGATTCGATTTGCACTTGGCACTAACAGCTAATGCTTATGAGTTTATGAAGTTACCCCCATCTTTAGGATCAGTATTTAGCTAAGTTAAGTTTGATGGTTTTGGTTTGTTATGCTGCTGATTTTAGTTGAAGGAATTTTTGCACCGGAGGTATCTGTCCGATCGAGGAGTGTCTTCTTTGGTCGTTGTAGTATTCGATGTACTGCTTTACCCCCCGATAACATTCTATGCCATCAGGACTAGGATATAGATAGACCTGTTCGTATTTCAGTGTCCTCCAAAAACGTTCGATGAACACATTATCGATCGCTCGTCCTTTACCGTCCATGGAGAGCTTTGTTTTGAGCTCTTTGACCACGTATTGAGAGAACACTTCTGAGGTGAACTGGGAGCCTTGGTCGGTATTGATGATCTCAGGTGTCCCATGCGCTTTCACGGCTTCTTCTACCACACTTTTGCACCAAAGTGCTTCCATGGTATTACTCAACGACCAGCCTACGATATAGCAGCTGTAAAGGTCGATCACCGCGCAGAGGTAGAGATAACCTCCTTGGACAAGTATGTAGGTGATGTCCATGGCCCAGGCCTGCATGGGGCGTTCGATCTTGAGCTTTCTGAGCAAATAGGGGTACACCCTATGGGCTTTGTTCCGTTTTGAGGTGTTCGGTCCAGGAACTGTGGCACAGAGGGCCATGAGGCGGTAAAGACGTTCCACGCGTTTGTGGTTGACTTTCAGCCCAAGATCTTCCCTCAAATATGTACACATCTGGGGCGAACCTTTGAACGGATGCCTCATGGATTCTTCATCTATCAGGCGCATCAGCTCCAAATTGAACTCACTCTCACCAATAGGCTTGTAATAAAGCCCACTTCGGTGGATGCTCAACAGATCACATTGTCTCCTCATCGAGAGCTTCTCGTTCTGCTGATCGACAAACTCCCGCCGTTGCTGGGTGCTCTTGTTCATGAGGAGACTTTTCTTAAAAAATCCAGTTCCACTTTCTGCTGACCGATGGTCTTCAGTAGCCTGTCCTTCTCGGTCTCTTCCTCGTTCTTCTCACTTTTAGGTCGTTCGAAGACCGCTTCTGCATTTTCTACGAACTGCGCTTTCCAGGTGCTGATCTGGTTGGGGTGTAGCTCGTGCTTACGGGCCAGTTCTTGAACGCTGTAACGTTCGCTCAAGGCTTCTAATACCACCTTCGTTTTGAACGAAGCGGTGATGTCATTCTGAGCTTGTCGAAGAATTCTTCTGCTTTTTCTGCTCATTGTTCCATGAATTTAAGGGGTTAATATCCAACTTAACTCATGGTCTCAATTTCGGGGGCAACTTCACTATTGGATCATGTTTACGATGATCTATGTGGTGACCTTCACCGGGAACCAAACAGTCTCCAACAGGACTCTCAGCTGTATGATTCATTTCTAAGGTTCGTAATAGATGCAGAGCCATAGCAGTTAGCGACCACCAATCATTCGCGTCTTCAGAGTTATCCGCGACTATTTCATCATTGATCGTGACACGAACTTTACCATGAGCGCAGAGGTCAAGATTGTCTTCATCGCCATAGTTTTCCAACCAGTGAATTTTCTTGAGTTCTATTTTGAATCCTCCGTTATTCAAATTCTATCTCGTATTCGCAATTACACATAACG
>CAZPEQ010000389.1:0-2872 GCA_964585605.1 uncultured Weeksellaceae bacterium
AAGATGATGAAGATGATGGGCGACAAGAAAAAGATGGCGGGTTTGATGCGTGGGCTTCAGAACATGCCGGGCATGAAACGATGACCCGTCAATTGGATGGAGCATGAATCTAATAAGAGCATAAACTGTCCAAATTGCGGCGAGAAACGGTCTAATTTATTTTGTGCCGAATGTGGCTTGAAAATCGTTCCAGATCGGGTGAGTTTTTCAAGTTTGATCAAAAGCTTCTTTTCTTGGAGTTTCAACTTAGATAAGGGGCTTTGGGCTACTTTCTGGCATTTATTAATACGACCTCGAAGAGTGTTGCATGCATACTGGAATGGAGAAAGGGGAATCTATTTAGGACCAGCAAGGCTGGTTCTGATAGCACTTTTATTCTTGTCGATACATTCGCTCCTTTTCGTCAATGATTTCTTAGGCATAGTGCATAGTCCAGAGGGCGAATTGAAAACATTGACACAATTCATACTAGGTCTTTTTGTGCCAATCATAGCCTTAGCTGCACTTATCGTCTACCGCAAGGCCAAGAAGAATTATTGGGAGCATTTAGTCGGCGCCATCTACCATTTTTGCGTTCTGCTGATTATATCCATGGTATTGATTGATACGCTGGCTCTTCTGACTGGTTATGAGCCGAATGGTAACTTGTTTGGAATATTGCTACTGCTGCATTTTGCGCAATATGCACGTGTACTCGGCGGAGGACGGTTCTGGATCGATTTGCTCCAGGTCTTACTTCTAATTTGCCTTTTTCTGGTAATTACCGTTGGGATCCTGTTAGCGATAGTTTGGATTTCACCAGGTCTGGAACTTTCAATTTGAATACGCACATAGACCTATATTTGAACATGGCATCAACGCTAGAAGTTATCGCAGACAAGCAACCCACATCATACAAGTTACTTGATGGTCGTGCCGCGTCAAAGCATATACGTGGGCAAATCAAGTCAGCGGTGCAAACGTTGAAGGCAGCGGGTAAACGTGCTCCACATCTTGCGGCAGTGCTCGTTGGCAATAATGGGGCTAGTCGCACCTACGTGAACGCTAAGGTTAAGGCGTGTGAAGAAGTGGGCTTTCAGAGCTCGCTGATCGAAATGCCGATCAGCATCACACAGAAGCAGCTTATACAGCAGATCGAAGAACTGAATAATGATGCGAATATTGATGGCTTCATCGTTCAATTGCCCTTGCCGAAGCACCTCAATGCCGATGCGGTGACCTTGGCGATAAACCCAGATAAAGATGTAGATGGCTTTCATCCCACCAATATTGGCCGAATGGTACTGGGACACAAGGCATTCCTTCCCGCAACGCCGAGCGGCATTATGCAATTACTGGGCTTCTATGAAATAGAAACATCAGGAAAGCATTGTGTTGTTGTAGGGAGAAGCAACATTGTTGGTACGCCCATGTCGATCATGATGTCGCGCAATGCTTACCCAGGCAATTGCACCGTGACTTTGGCGCACAGTCGTACGGCTAATATCGCAGAGGTTACCAAAGAAGCGGACATCCTCATTGTTGCCGTTGGAAAAGCCGAGTTCATCAAACCGGATATGGTCAAACCGGGTGCGGTGGTCGTTGATGTGGGTATCCATCGTATAGAGAACGTTAAAAAAGAGAAAGGTTATGAGTTGCGGGGAGATGTTGAATTCTCGGCAACAGCTGACAAGGCTTCCGCTATCTCTCCGGTACCAGGAGGGGTAGGGCCCATGACCATAACTAGCTTACTGGTTAATACACTTCAGGCCGTTGGTGTCCAATTAGCGGATTGAACAAATTGGCCCCTTCACACCTTACATTAGCAACTTCAAGAACGGATAAACGACATGGCTGATACAAGTTCGATTCGTAAAACTGGCTGGGAAAGAGAGTTTTTCAAGAAATTGAGGAGTGAGGCAGATGCGTACTTTACCGAGAAAGGAATTCGAAAGACCGGTGATTACAGATTGTACTTGAAGACCGTTATACTGGGCTTAAGCTTGATTTCCATCTACACATGGCTAGTTTTCTTCACGCCAGCTTCCATTATCTTGTCTCTTGCGCTTTGTGGGTTGCTCGGGTTGAATTTTGCGGTGATCGGGTTTAATGTCATGCACGATGGTGCGCACGGCAGTTATTCACGCAAGGGCTGGGTCAATCGGTTGATGGCAAGCTCGTTGGAGCTAATGGGCGGTAGCAGTTACTTGTGGAAGCAAAAACACAATGTGAACCACCACATGATGCCGAATGTAGAGGGTATCGATGATGATATTGACGTGGCGCCTTACATGCGCTTGCATGAAGGTCAACCTAAAAAATGGGTGCACAAGTTCCAACACATTTATAGTTTGCTACTCTATGGGCTTACCTATTTGTTCTGGATCACCCTCAACGATTTCAAGAAGTATTTTACAGGCAAAGTAGCTGCGGATACGCCTATGGAGAAAATGGGCTTTAAGGACCATTTGAAATTTTGGGCTTCTAAAATGTTCTACTTCTCTGTATTCATTGGTGTGCCCATCTATCAGGTAGGTTTAGCAGAAACCTTGATCGGTTATGGTGTAGCGTGTTTTGTTTGCGGCTGGTTCATCGCTATTGTCTTTCAACTCGCCCATATTGTTGAGGACTCTGGATTCACCTCAAAATCAAGCGAGAAAGAGGTGATGAGCCGCTGGGCAGTTCATCAGATAGAAACCACGGCGAACTTTGCGACAAAGAATAAGGTTTGGTCTTGGTTGTTAGGGGGGTTGAACTATCAGATCGAACATCATCTATTCCCAGGTATCAGTCATGTGCATTACCCAGCGATCAGTGATCGCATGAAAAAGGTATGTGCAGAGTTCAATGTTCCGTATCGAGAATACCGAACAGCAAGTAAGGCGGTCTTGGC
>CAZPEQ010000390.1:0-2857 GCA_964585605.1 uncultured Weeksellaceae bacterium
GACCTGTATGTGATCGAAGATAATTGCCAGGCGATCGGTTCCACGTACCAAATGGATTATGGTGCTGATATGGCTGGAACCATTGGCACAGTGGGTACTACTAGCTTCTTTCCAAGCAAGAATCTCGGGTGTTATGGCGATGGAGGAGCCATCTTTTGCACCGATGATGCCCTGGCACATCGGATCAAACAAGTTTGCAACCACGGCAGTGAAGTACGCTATTACCATGATGTAGTTGGGGTGAATAGCCGACTGGATAGCATTCAGGCCGCTATCCTTCGCATTAAATTAGGGCACTTGAACACGTACATAGCAGCCCGCCAAAAAGCAGCTGCCTTCTACGACGAAGCCCTTGGGGAACTAGATGCGATCCACACCCCGGTTCGAGACCCCAACAGCACCCATGTTTTTCACCAGTACACGCTACGGGTACAAAGCGGAAATAGAGACGAATTGCGGGAACATTTGCAGGCTAACGACGTACCAGCAATGGTCTACTACCCAGTTCCGTTGCACTTGCAGAAAGCATATGAAGGATACGGTATCCGAAGAGGTGACTTACCAGTTACAGAACGTCTTATGGATGAGGTCCTTTCATTGCCAATGAGTACGGAGTTGGGAGAAGATCAGTTAGAGCACATCGTGAGCACGGTCAAGGGATTTTTTAAAAGCTAAAAGACAAGAAGAATGAATATTGCGGTTGTTGGTACCGGATATGTTGGTTTGGTTTCAGGAACCTGTTTTGCAGAAACAGGGAACAACGTTATTTGCGTTGACATTGATGAGAGCAAGGTCAAGCAAATGCAGAATGGTGAGGTGCCGATCTACGAGCCTCACCTGGATGTGATCTTTGAGCGAAATATTCGCCAAGGACGTTTGCATTTCACAACGGATTTGGCAAGTGCCGTTAAGGATGCGGAGATCATTTTCTTAGCCTTACCTACACCACCAGATGAGGATGGTTCAGCAGACTTGAAATATGTCCTCGGCGTTGCCGGTGAATTGGGTAAGATCATCACAGACTATAAAGTCATTGTAGATAAGAGTACAGTACCTGTAGGCACAGCCGAAAAAGTACACGACGCGTTAGCCGCCAATTTGGATACGAATTTGTTTGATGTGGTCAGCAATCCAGAATTCTTACGTGAAGGGTTTGCAGTAGATGATTTCCTAAAGCCAGATCGTGTGGTTGTTGGCACAAGTAGCGATCGCGCTCGTGAGGTCATGGAGAAGTTGTACAAGCCTTTTGTGCGTTCAGGTAACCCCGTTATTTTTATGGACGAACGCAGTGCGGAATTGACCAAGTACGCGGCCAATTCATTCCTGGCCACTAAGATCACCTTCATGAACGAGATCGCGAACTTCTGCGAAGAAGTTGGTGCAGATGTTGATAAGGTGCGTATCGGTATGGGAAGCGATAGTCGTATTGGAAAACGGTTCTTGTTCCCAGGTATCGGTTATGGCGGAAGTTGCTTCCCGAAGGATGTGCAGGCATTGGCGAAGAGCGGTAAGGAAGTAGGTTATGAATTTGACATCCTCCGTTCGGTCATGGAGGTGAATGAAACGCAGAAGACGGCCTTAATGCCGAAGATCAAAACGCATTTTGGTGGTGATCTCAAGGGCAAACATTTCGCCATGTGGGGCTTGGCTTTCAAGCCTGATACCGATGATATTCGAGAAGCTCCTGCCTTGTACATGATCAAAGCATTGACTGCTGCTGGTGCCACAGTCACAGCCTATGATCCCGAGGCTATGGACAATGTGAAGAGTACAGTTGGCGATAAGATCAAATACGCAGGTGATGCCTACGAAGCGTTGGAAGGAGCTGATGCTTTGGTCATCTGTACAGAATGGAGCGCATTCAGAAACCCGGATATGAAGCGTGTTGCGAATATGTTGAAGGAGAAGACGATCTTCGACGGGCGTAACCTATACGATCTGGATTCTATGGAAGCATTAGGCTTCTCTTATGTAAGCATCGGACGTAATAAGATCAGCAAGTAACATGGCAAAGGATAGGGTATTGATCACTGGTGCGGCAGGTTTCTTAGGAAGCCACTTATGCGATCGGTTCATGAAGGAAGGTTTCCATGTTATTGCAATGGATAACCTGATTACAGGTCGTTTGAAGAACATTGAACACCTGTTTCCTTCGGAAGATTTCGAGTTTTACAACCACGATGTCTCGAAGTTCATTCATGTTCCAGGCCAGTTGAAATACATCCTGCATTTTGCAAGTCCGGCCAGCCCGATCGACTACCTGAAGATCCCTATTCAAACCTTGAAAGTAAGCTCCTTAGGTACTCATAATTGTCTGGGTTTAGCCAAGGCGAAAGGTGCGCGCATTATCGTTGCAAGCACGAGTGAAGTTTACGGTGATCCCGCGGTACACCCGCAAACAGAAGATTATTGGGGTAACGTGAACCCCGTTGGCCCACGTGGTGTGTATGACGAAGCAAAACGTTTTCAAGAGGCCATGACCATGGCTTATCACACCTTCCACGGTGTCGAAACGCGTATCGTGCGCATTTTCAATACCTACGGCCCACGCATGCGTTTGAATGATGGGCGCGTATTGCCAGCCTTTATTGGCCAGGCTTTGCGGGGTGAAGACCTTACCGTATTCGGTGATGGTTCGCAAACCCGGTCATTCTGTTATGTAGATGATCTGGTAGAAGGAATCTACCGTTTGTTGAAGAGTGGTGAGGCACAGCCTGTTAACGTGGGCAACCCAGATGAGATCACTATCGGCGACTTTGCGGAGGAGATCATCAAACTAACCGGAACCACGCAAAAGGTCATCTACAAGGATCTTCCTGTGGACGATCCTATGCAGCGCCGGCCAGATATCTCGAAG
>CAZPEQ010000391.1:0-2856 GCA_964585605.1 uncultured Weeksellaceae bacterium
TCCTGACCATTACCACCGATACGCACAAAGACCGCACGATTTACATAGACACGCACCATGCTTACGACAGTAAGAAGGAAGCGAAGAAGAACAAGCAATTTGTTTACGACCTCTACTTAGAAGGCAAGGACGAAAAAACGGATGATGCGTACATGCTGCGCACCGTAAGTTTTGAGGCAGGAACGAGTCGGCTTATGTTCGACGACCTCTTGACCGAGCTTGATGAATGATCAAAAGAGTACCCGGTACAAGGGTATGGGGAAAAGGCCAAGTTGGTACTCTTCCTTGATCTCATTCGAATCTGAATCGTAGTATCGGCGGTATAGGTTTTGCCTGTTCGTGAAGTTCTGGATATCTATCCCAAACTCCTGCGTTACTTTTTTACCCGATACCCGATACAGCAGTTTAATGTCCGTTCGGAAATAGTTGGGGAACTGGCCTTCAAAGGCTTGGTCTTCAAACCGAATATCATCATCGGCGGCAATGGATGCTTCCACGTTGATCGGTGTCCAACGCCTGCCCCCGGCTAAGGTTCCTTTGATGTCAACCACCAAGTAACGCGGCTTCTCCCCTAGCTGCCATTCTTTGCCTAGCAACAGATTGGATACGAATCGGCCATCGAACACGGTTGGGTGTGTAAGGCCATCGCTTCCGGTGTAGATACTTCGGAACACCGAATTGGTGGAGAGGAAGTAAAACCCGCCAGCGAAATTCCGTTCTACCGTTATTTCGAAACCATAGTTCTCCCCGTCTCCTGTATTCTCCAAGTCAAATTCATCAGGTGTTCCAAAATCAGCGCCCACGTTCAGCGTACTGAAATTGCTTGGAATGGGTTGTACGGGTATGTCGAATAGGTACTGGTAATAGGTTTCTAGTTTCACGGTCCAGTTCTCTGCTAACGTTCTTTCATGGCCAATGACCACGTGGTGCGACTTGCTTAAGCCTAGGTCGATATTCCGACTAAGACTTCCATCTAACCTGCGGTTGAAGTAAATGGGTAAGGATTGCATTTGACCATGCAGGCCATAACCCAGCGTCCATGCGCTGATGTCGTTGGGTTCCCAACGCATGGCAAATCGTGGCCCCACCAGCAGACTATTACCGAGATCGGTATACTGCGAATGAACACCCGTATACATACTCAAGCGCTCGCTTATCCGATACTTCCAGTTCACGTACGCTTGCAACAGACGGGCGTTCCCTTGCCCTTCCTTCAATACCCGCCAATAACTTGGGTTTCCTGGAGCACCTTTCTTGAACAGCCGTGTAAAGAAACCCACCTGGTAGGTGTCCGCAAGTCCACCGATTTGTATGGTGTGTCGCGCATTCAACTTTTTCTTGAAGCGTAAATGTGCCTTGTACGAAGTCTGGTCATTATCCAGGTCAAACAGGTCATCTGCATCCAACAACTGCACGCCCGCGCCATCAGGATCACCCCATGTCAATGAATCAAAATCAACAAACTCACTAGCGTACTGTGCCGATACCGTCAGGCGATACGATGTGTTCTCATTAAAGAAGTACGAATGGGTGAATCCGACAACGCCCGTTTCAGCATTATTGCGCACATCACTGCCGTTGTCCAAAAAGATATCCGATTCGTTGAAGTCTTCCGGGTCGGCATTACTACCGAGTATATCAATAGAGCTGTTTCCTCCAAGGCCGAACAGGATAAAACGCCCTGCCTTATCTGTTGGCACATTGATTTTGAACGACAGGTCCTTGTATTTCGGAATGGCCGGCCCGGTGCCAAAGTCAACGCCTATTGCCTGAAAGGCTTCCAGCGTAGAATACCTGAAGTTGACCAGGTAACTCGCCCGAGAACCGATTGACAAGGGACCTTCCGCACCCAATTCAAAACCGTTGAATCCCGCTTGCGCCATGAACTCATGGTGTTCATCATTGCCGTTTCTTATCGTAAGGTCAAAGACTCCAGATAGCGCATTGCCGTAGTTGGCCGAAAACGCGGACGTGATGAAATCGGACTTGGCCAATACATTGTTGTTCAACATGCTCACCGGGCCGCCCGTAGAACCGAATGAACTGAAATGGTTGGGACTAGGAATATCAATTCCTTCCAGGCGCCAGAGTAATCCAGCAGGAGAATTACCACGGATCACAATGTCGTTTCGCCCATCATTCGCCCCACTGACTCCTGCAAAATTGGTCGCCATACGCGCCGGGTCTTGTCTACTACCCGCAAAGCGATCGGTAAGCTCCGCATCGAAGGTGCGTGCGCTCAACAAGGTCATCTCGTTGTTCAGTTCCCGCTTCTTGTTGCCAGAGACCACCACTGTCTTTATTTGCTCAAATGCAGGAACCAACTGTAAATCCACAATACTTTCTTTTCCTTGAACAAGCAGTACGGGCGCCGTTCTGGTTGACTCGTAACCCAACGCGGTAAAGCCCAGCACGACCCTACCCAGCGGTACATGCTCTATCGTGTACCGTCCATTCACATCTGCCGCTGTACCTACCAGCGGTTCGCTCCCCACGATAACAATGTTGGCTCCAATAATGGGCGCGCCGCTCTCCTGATCCGTCACCACGCCCCGTATCGATTGGGTTTGTTGAGCCATTAGGCTTACTGCGGTTAAGCAACACGCTACTAGCACATATGTGATCCGGTATATCATCAACTACAAAGACACCATTCCCATGGATAGGTTGCACGCATACCACATCAATTCGCCCAATACGCACGTGGTTATGCCACGCTAATTTACACCAGTTGACCGCGCTGTGCCTATGCCCCGCCTCCTTTTCAGCGATCAGCAGCTACCACAGCCCGTGCAACAAACCGGTGGGCAAGCAAATTTCTTGTCCATGCATGTGTCGCGTATCTTTACAACATAG
>CAZPEQ010000392.1:0-2852 GCA_964585605.1 uncultured Weeksellaceae bacterium
GGAATAAAAAGTACATGCTTGCGGTTTTAGAAGCCATGCCTGCGGAGCATTATGACTTTAAAGTGACGGAAGATGTGCGGTCTTTCGGTGAGCAAGCTGAACACATCATCAATGGGTTCTCGTATCAATGGGGCCCTACAGAGTTGGCAGAACTGCCCAAAGTAGATGCAGCGGATAAAGCCAGCTTGATCGCATCGTATGAACGCACATTTAATGCGATACTGGCGCAATTTGAAACTATTGATGGGAGCAGCTTAAATGCGGAAGCGGAAATGTGGTACGGCCCTTCTACGAAGTTGAGGAACCTGAACCTGATGGATAACCACATGGCGCATCACCGGGGACAAATGGTGGTGTACCTGCGCATGAAAGGCATTAAGCCTCCGCGCTACATTGGTTGGTAGCTATTAACCCCTACCGTGGCACTGCTTGAATTTCTTGCCTGATCCGCACGGACACGGTTCGTTACGGCCAACGGTTTTCTCTTTACGCACAGGCGCAGTAGGCTGCGGCCTATCGGGCCCTTGAGGCACATTGCGCTGTGCAGGATTCCCTTGATTCGTTCCACGAGCGGCAACGCCCCCGACTGCCATCGGCTCAGGAGCCCTACTGGTTTGCAATTTTTGCTGGGGCTTTGGTGCCTGTGCCCGTTGCACTTCAGCTTTTTGCGCGGGAAGTCCGGCACGCACGAGAAAGCTAACGGCTTCCCCGTTCATGCGCTGTACCATTTGCTTGAACAGTTCGAACGACTCTAACTTGTAGATCAGTAGTGGATCTTTCTGCTCAACAGAAGCGTTCTGCACACTTTTGCGCAACTCGTCCATTTCGCGCAAGTGCTCTTTCCACTCATCATCAATGATCGCCAGTGTAATGAACTTCTCAATACTCTTGATCAGTTCTTTCCCTTCCGTTTTGTACGACTTTTCTAAGTTGGTGACTACCTGCATGGTCTTGATCCCATCAGTGATCGGCACCACGATATTCTCGTATTGGGCACCTTGGTTCATGTACACGTCGGTGATCACGGGTAATGCCTGTTTGGCAAGCGTTTCCATACGCCGATCGTATGCCAACACCGCTGCTTCAAAGAGCACTTCGGTAAGCTCGCTGCCGGATTTACGCTTGAGATCTTCCTCGGTGAAAGGAGGTTCAACAAAGAACCTTTTATAGGTCTCTAACTTGAACTCTTCCCAATCGTCGAAGTCCTGGAATTCCATGATCAAGCCTTCGCACAGCTCGTAGAACATGTTCAGGATATCGAGCTTGTTGCGCTCCCCATACAGCGCATTTCGGCGACGGCGATAAATGACCTCCCGTTGGCTGTTCATTACATCATCATACTCCAGCAAGCGTTTACGAATACCGAAGTTGTTCTCTTCCACTTTTTTCTGCGCACGCTCAATGGAATTGGTGACCATGCGGTGTTGGATCACTTCCCCGTCTTCATGGCCCATGCGATCCATCAATTTAGAAATGCGATCGCTACCGAATATGCGCATCAGGTCATCTTCCAGGGAAACATAGAACTGAGAACTTCCCGGGTCTCCTTGCCGACCAGCTCGTCCACGTAGCTGACGATCAACTCGGCGCGATTCGTGTTTCTCGGTTCCTAGTATCGCCAAGCCACCACCTGCTTTAACACCTTCACCTAGTTTGATATCCGTTCCACGACCCGCCATGTTGGTCGCGATCGTTACTGCACCGGGTTGACCAGCTTCCGCAACGATATCCGCTTCTCGTTGATGCAGCTTCGCATTCAGTACGTTGTGCTTAACGCCCTTCATTTTGAGCATACGACTCATCAACTCCGAAACTTCCACCGTGGTTGTTCCTACCAATACGGGCCTACCTGCATTACTGAGTTTCTCGGTTTCCTCAATAACAGCGTTGAATTTTTCACGCTTTGTTTTGAAGACCATGTCTTCATTATCGGCACGTGCAATAGGACGGTTGGTAGGAATGACCATCACATCCAACTTGTAGATGTCCCATAGCTCCTGCGCTTCCGTCTCCGCTGTTCCGGTCATACCAGAAAGCTTGTGGTACATGCGGAAGTAATTCTGCAGGGTAACCGTGGCGTAGGTCTGCGTTGCCGCCTCGATCTTCACGCGTTCCTTACTCTCAATGGCCTGGTGCAAGCCATCGCTGTATCGACGTCCATCCATGATACGGCCGGTCTGCTCGTCAACGATCTTCACCTTGCCGTCCATAACAACATATTCCACCTCTTTCTCGAAAACCGCGTAGGCTTTGATCAGTTGATTCACGGTATGTATGCGCTCACTCTTGATCGAGAAATCACGCAGCAAAGCATCTTTACGTTGTGCTTTCTGTTCTAAGGCATCTTCAGATTTTTCAATGTCTGCGATCAAAGCACCTACATCTGGCATCACGAAGAACTGATCATCTTGCACATCGCCACTGATCAGGTCAACACCTTTTTCCATCAACTCCACGGCATTCTGCTTCTCATCAATAGTAAAGAAGAGTTCCGCGTCAACGGTAGGCATCTCTTTTGCCTGATCTTGTAGGTAATAGGCCTCCGTCTTCAGCAAATGCGCCTTTACCCCAGATTCGCTCAAATATTTGATCAAGGGTTTGTGCTTAGGAAGGCCTCGATAAGCGCGTAGCAGGGCTAAACCACCATTGGATAAATCTTCCTTGGAAGCTGAACCTTCATCTAAACCTTTGAGCTTTTCCTTCGCATCGGTGAGGTAGGTGGAAACAATACGCTTTTGCGCGCTGTACAGCTTTTCCACCTTCGGCCGGTACTCATCAAATTCGTGAATGTCGCCTTTGGGTGTAGGGCCTGATATGATCAGTGGGGTACGTGCATCATCGATCAATACGCT
>CAZPEQ010000393.1:0-2822 GCA_964585605.1 uncultured Weeksellaceae bacterium
GAACAACTGTTTCACTTTCCAAACTTGCCAAAGCTCCGTTCCAAGTGAAGGTTTTGGCTACTCCTCCTGACACGCTATAAGTAAACTCGACGGTGTTCAGGATTTGGTCACCTGCATTTCGAAGTATGAGTACGGCATCAGCGCAAATGGGGTTCATTCGGCTATCTGAATCAGCCGTACTGGGCTTGAGGACCTGATAGATCTCGGCGTCAAGACTGTGAACAGGAGCGTTGTACTCTACGAGTTCAAAGTGGGTGACATATGTGCCATCACCTTGACCTGGATCAGTTAAAGGCACATCGCTGATGTCGTAGTCCAGATCAACAGCCCCTCCTAAAACCTGCGTAGTTAAGTTCGTTTCATGGACCTCTACTTGATCTCCCGGGCACCACCCTTCTCGTGCATCCGCCCATGCACCTCCTTGCGGAAAAACCGGATTTAATGCACAGCGTTCGTTGGTCCATACTTGCCAGCTATCGATGGTTTGACCATTGGCCAGCAAGAAATGAGTGTTGGCAGTAGATTCACAACAACTCGCAATGCCGATTGAATCTCCTTCCATTCCAAACCCGGTAAGGCGGCTGCGCATGACCCACTGCTCGGCTAAAGGATCTACTTGATAAGTGGTAGCGCTCAGCACTTGGTCATTATCCAATGCACCATATGAGTAGGATGCACGAGCACCCCAAGGTTGTCTAATACGTAGAACTTCTCGTGGAGGTATGCCTTCAATAAGTTCAAAACGCAAGTCGATAAGTTCTTGTTGGTTTCCGGCTCGTAGCTCCACACTATCCTGAAGTACATATGCAAAGTCGGTGACATCATAGATCCATGTAAACCCATCACCAAGACTTAACCCCATACCGAATGGCGTGATATTGCGGCCAAGTTCATGGCGGATCACTTCTGGAAATGAAGGCCCGAAAAAATTAATTGAACCATTAACCTGAACCGCGCCACCGATAGCTGCAGAGTCAACTGCAACACCTGCCGTGTCAAAGGTGAATGCAAAGCCAGCAGCTATTGCCCAAGTTGTATCGACGGGCAGAACGTTGTTACCGAATAGCTGAAATTCCACTACAGATGTGACTTGTTTGGGGTGGGTGAGGAAGTGTAGCGAGTCTTCTAGGTGGGAAATGTAATTTCCCTGAACGAACGAGACATCAGGCCGGGTCGTTAAGGACGTTGCTTGGCGAAGCAAATCAGTCCCTGCATGTGCCCTTCTGCCAGTAGTGCCTATGAGTAACGCATCATTGGAAAATAAACTTTGATCCACTACTACTGAATCAGCCAGGCTTTCATTGAAATCATAGTAATAGGTGAGGTTCGCGTAAGCCGGATTCCCATTGTCAATGACATCTCTCATGGCTTGTTGGATAGCCGCCTGATCCAACTCTTGGGTGAACAGGGCGAATTCATCTATTCGACCTGCGTATCCATTGATTCTGTCTATTGAAGCGCCTAGCACAAATGTATCGATCCCGGCCAATGGCCTAGTGCGCGTGCTTCCGCTATGTGCAAGAACACCATTGACATAGATGTTCATTACACCGGTATTCGTGTTTTTAGTGAACGCCCAATGATTCCATTGGCCAAACAGCGATGCGCTTGCAGGGGTAAATTGAATACTGTCTGCTCCTTGTATATCTCCACCAGCGTACCAAGTTGCAACGCCGTTCTCATCGGGTAAAGAGACTCCCAATATCAGCCGGCCATCCTGATCTGCGGCCTCCAATAAATGCCGATCAGCACTGGTCGTAGCTTGTTCCCCATAAAGCCAGCACATAATCGTCACTTCATCATTCAAAACACTTAAAGACTGGGCGTTAACCGCTAGATGGTCATCATTCAACCGTAAAAAGTGGTCAGCTTCACTAGTCCTTCCGCCTAAAGGCAGGACGCCTTCTTGGGCGAATAAGCGCGTACGATTGACTCCCTGTGGCTCGCTGAAACTTAAATCCAACAAGATATTACTACTTCCATCCCAAGCGAAAGGAGTTTCAAGGACAAAGGTGTTGATACCTGAAGTGAATGTATGCGCATGGTCAAAAACGACTTGGATATCGGCTACATCAATTTGCTCGAACAGGGCAGAAGCGCTGTTCTTCATACCAATTGTAACGCGGCCTAATGGATCTCCAGGAAAATTTACGTTCAATCGAACTTGAGCGATATTCCCGGGTTGCATGCCAGTAGCTACCAGTTCTGTACCCGTGTAAACGAACTGAGAACGTGTGGCGCCATTGGCATTATTAAAGGTCTCCAAATCCACAGCATCCATAGCGCTCAGGGTATGGAACGATTCATTCAGCGTACTATCGATCACCCGCAAGCTTCTATTCACAGCGAACGTATCTAGCGCCAACGTTGGTGACGTTGTGATTAGGGCAGGGGCAGTCGCACCGACCAAGAGAGTAGGATGTTGTAATGCAATTGAATCAAGCAAGCCCGTGTGTTCAAGCAGTTCAACAGCGGTTAATTGAGGAACTTCTCCACAGTCAAGGCCGTCCGCGCTGGTCTGTGGGTCGCACTTTAGGGTTTGATGCATAAGTATCTTCCGATAGGTATCACTGCCATCAGGAAATGGGAATACACCTGTTCGGGTTGTGATTGAATCGAATGTGAACGTTTGAATCCAAGTGGTGTCTTGCCCAATACAAAACGTGCAAAGCAAGCTCAGGAGAGCGGTTTGAAGGAGTCGTCTCATTCGTGTGGCAGGCAATGCCTGCTTACACCCAAAGGTAAGGCGCAGCGTAAAATGCGGCAGAGGTGTATCCTAGTATATTCGCGTCATCCATGCAGATCGATCATCTTTCGTATGC
>CAZPEQ010000394.1:0-2819 GCA_964585605.1 uncultured Weeksellaceae bacterium
ATGCGATTGACAAGGTATTTGAGGAAACGGGGAAACGGGTTCCGTTAATGGCATCGGTAACGATCACCGATGCCAGTGGCCGAACACTTTCGGGCCAAACCACCGAAGCGTTCATGATCAGCATGTCTCATGTTCCCTTGTTCAGCATAGGGCTGAATTGCGCATTAGGTGCTGAGCAAATGCGCCCGTACTTGCAAGTGCTTTCTGATCAAGCATCGTGTTTTACCAGTGTTTATCCCAATGCAGGCTTGCCTGATGAAATGGGTGAGTATCAAGAAACGCCTAACGTTACGGCGGGGTTTGTTCATGAATTCTTAGATGCGGGTTTGGTGAATATCATGGGTGGTTGTTGTGGCACAACGCCAGACCATATTCGGGCCTTGGCGAAGATCGCTGAAGCAAAGACACCGCGGATTCGGCAAGAAAAGGACACCATACCCGCGTTCAGTGGACTAGAACCACAACGGCTTTTTGCGGGGGCGAACTTCATGAATGTGGGTGAGCGCACCAACGTGACAGGATCGGCGCGTTTCCGCCGCTTGATCAAGGAAGGTGACCTGGATGCGGCGTTAAGCGTAGCTCGTCAGCAAGTGGAGAATGGGGCGCAGGTGATTGACATCAACATGGATGAAGGCTTGCTGGATTCCGTGGAGATGATGAAGCGTTTCCTGGATCTCATTGCCGCCGAGCCAGATATTTCGCGCGTACCCATCATGGTGGATTCGAGCAAGTTCGAGGTGGTCCGTGAAGGTTTGAAATGTATTCAAGGCAAGGGGATTGCCAATTCTATCTCACTCAAAGAGGGTGAAGAGGAATTTCTGAACCATGCCAAGGAAGTACGCCGTTTAGGAGCTGCTGCTGTTGTGATGGCGTTTGATGAGCAAGGGCAGGCAGACAATTACCAGAAGCGTATCGAGATCTGTGAACGAGCGTACAAGTTGCTTGTCGAGAAAGCGGGCTTTGCGCCCAAAGACATCATTTTTGATCCGAATATCCTCACCGTAGCTACAGGTATCAAAGAACACGATCGCTATGCGGTGGATTACATCAATGCGGTTGAATGGATCAAACAAAACCTGCCTGGCGCACTGGTAAGTGGTGGTGTTAGCAACGTATCATTCAGCTTTCGAGGTAACGAACCCGTTCGTAAAGCCATGCATAGCGCCTTCTTGTACCATGCCATTGCCAAGGGGATGGATATGGGTATTGTGAATGCCGGACAGATCGACGTTTACGATGACATTGACAAAGCGTTGCTTGAACACGTGGAGGATGTTCTATTAGCCAGAAGGGACGATGCCACCGAACGAATGGTGGATTTTGCCGAGCAGTATCAGGCAGTTGAAAAAGAAGACGATGGGGAGAAGGATGCATGGCGGAATGAGTCCTTAGGAGATCGTATGAAGCATGCCCTGATCCGAGGGATAGTAGACTTTATTGTAGAAGATACCGAAGAGGCACGCCAAGAATTGGGTGATCCGGTCAAAGTCATTGAAGGACCGCTGATGGATGGGATGAATGTGGTTGGTGATCTCTTTGGCGCGGGTAAGATGTTCTTGCCACAGGTAGTGAAAAGCGCGCGCGTTATGAAGCGGGCAGTCGCATACCTAGAACCCTACCTGTTAGAGAAGAAAAAGTCTTTGCCTTTGGACCAACAAGGTGGTGCAAAAAAAGTGTTGTTGGCCACGGTGAAAGGAGATGTGCATGATATCGGCAAGAACATCGTAGGTGTGATCTTGGCCTGCAATGGTTGGGAAGTGATTGACCTAGGGGTGATGGTGCCGAGCAACAAGATATTGGACGCAGCCGCTGAACATAATGTAGATGTGATCGGCTTGAGTGGCTTGATTACTCCTTCCTTAGATGAAATGGTTTACGTGGCGAAAGAACTCCAACGCAAGGAAGTCAAACTGCCCTTACTTATTGGGGGGGCAACCACCAGTCGAGTGCATACGGCGGTTAAGATCGAACCGCATTACGACCAACCTGTGGTACACGTTGTTGATGCATCCCGATCTGTTCCGGTAGTAAGCGACCTGCTGAGCGATACGAACAGCGAAACCTTTGCTCAAAAAATTCGAGAAGAGTATGTTGGGGTAAGAGCGAATTTTGAGAACAAAAAACAGACAAAGGCATATCAAAGCGTATCAGACGCACAAGGAAATAAGTATGTGATCGATTTCAAACAAGATGCTCCTGTTGAGCCAGATAACTTAGGATTGTTCTCGTTTAGAAATCAACCTTTAGAAGATCTAGTACCCTATATCGATTGGGCGCCTTTCTTTCGAACTTGGGAATTGCATGGGAAGTATCCAGAAATCTTGAAAGATGAAGTGGTTGGTGAAGCAGCTACGGAACTGTTCGCTGATGCGCAAGCCATGCTGCAGCGGATCATAGCCGAGAAATGGATAACAGCGCACGGTGTGGCGGCCATTTGGCAAGCGAACACGGTTGGCGACGATATTGAAGTATATGGCAGCGAGACTCGAGAGGTGATCGGTAAATTCCACATGATGCGTCAACAGAGTAAGAAGGCCTCCACCGCTTTCAATCACAGCTTGGCGGATTATATCGCACCGAAGGACTCTGGCGTACAGGATTACTTAGGAGGGTTTGCAGTTACCGCTGGCGAAGGCATTGAAGAACATGTCAAACGTTTCGAAGCGGATCTGGATGATCACAGTGCTATTTTGCTGAAAGCGCTGGCTGATCGTTTCGCAGAAGCCTTTGCCGAGATGTTGCATGAAAAGGTGAGGAAGAACATTTGGGGTTATGCTAAAGAAGAACAATTAGGCAATGCGGAGTTCGTCAGAGAAAAG
>CAZPEQ010000395.1:0-2815 GCA_964585605.1 uncultured Weeksellaceae bacterium
TAGTCTCCGGGTCGATCCAATACTTGGTAACAACGGACATTCGATTCTGCGCCCGCCGCATAACCCGTTCCGTTTTACGCAACTCTTTCTCTTCATCCGTTTCGTTTATCGTATCGACTTCAAATGGTTCAGCAGCCTCTGCCACTCGCACGAACTTGCGGGGCCCCTTAGAGACCAAAACGTACTGGCCATTCTCCCGGTGGGACCGGTACTTGGCATTTGGATCCAGCGCAATGGGTACACCCAAGAACGCTTCCTGGACCAGCGGAAAGTCGATAGGGAAACCAAATTGTGCCTCACTCTCCAACAATGTTCCTAAAAAGTATTTATCGTTGATCTTCTCGATCACCTTAACCGAATCAGAAGTAAGGACGGCGCGTGCAACCTCTATACCCAGCGCGGGGGTCACGCTGATCCATAATATGCTGTCTTTGACTGATCGAATATGGGAGTTGACCGTTCTGTTCAAATCGCCGGACTTCACCTTGACTTCCGCTTTGGCGCTGTAATAGCGCACATCCGGAATGGTGATCATATTGATGATCTTCTCTGGTGAACGTGGCGGAATATCCCGAACTACCTCTTGATTTTTTCTACACGAAGAAAAAAGCAATGCGCCCAAGCATATAATGACGGCAGTTCGCATACGTGCTACTCAAAAAGCTTCTCTTCAGCTATCTTCTTGTCCAACAGGTCCGTTCCACCACCTTGCTCTTGGGCCAGTTTCCATTTATCTACAGCTCCTTGCACATCACCCAATTTGAACAAAATGTCGCCATAGTGCTCATTTAAAACCCCTTCCCCAGCACCTCCAGAAGCGATGGCTTTTTCGATCCAAACCCTTGCGTCGTTGTATTTACCCGATTGATACAGGATCCACGCGTATGTGTCCTGGTAAGACGGGTTGTTGGGCGAAAGCTCATTGGATCTGGCACTAAGCGATTCTGCCCGTTCCAGTTTCTCGTTACGCAAGGAAAGGAAGTAGCTGTAGTTATTCATTACTCCCACATCTTCGGGTTGCAATTTGAGCGCATCTTCAAATGCCTTATCACTTAAGTTATAGTCCTTTGCGCTGTTATATGCGTCGCCCAAATTGGCCAAGAATTGCGCTTTTGTAGCGTTATCATCTACGACCAAGTTCTTTCCTGTAACAAAGGTTTCCACCGCGTCGTCGTACTTTTCCAATTGATTCTCCGCAACACCTTTGAACAAGTAAAAGACCGGCTGTGTAGGAAATAGTTCCGCCGCTTCTGTGGCGTCTCGCAACAATTCTTCAGAAGTTCCAATGCGCGAATCCAGCACGACCAGTTGTTGCCAAATAGCGAATTTGTCTTTCTCGTAGTTGACGGCTAAGCGGAATTGGTCGCGTGCCTCTTTCACCCGACCATCTCGCATAAGGAAGTCGCCATGTATCGTGTAAGGCTTGCCTTCTTCAGGATGTTGTTCTTTGAGCAGTTCAATCAAGCTGTACGCCCGTTGGGTCATCTCCTTACTTTCTTCTGGATTCGTTCCAGGCCGTTGGGTCATTTCAAAGAAGCCCAGTAGCACCTGCATTTTGGAGTCTATGGATAGGTTGGGGTCTTTAAAAGACAACTCCAGTTGTTCGACGGCCTTATCCACCTTGCCTTCTGAGTAATAATGCTCCGCTAGGGCAATGCGCACGTTGCTATTGCTCGGATCCTGCTCTAGGATCCGCTTATAAACCGCATACGCTTGATCCATTTCCCCCTTATGCTCTAGGGCCTCTGCCTTCATGGAAAGGAAGCGGATATCGTCCGGCTTCTCTTGCAAAGCCTTCTCAACTAAGGACAAGGCACCGTCAAAGTCTCCACCCTGCATACTTGTCGTGTAACGCTGGTACAGCAACTCATCACTCCATCCAAATTGCTCTTGGATCTCGTCAAAGACTTTATCGGCTTCTGCTTGCTTGCCCATGTAGGCAAGAAGTTCTGCCTTGCTCAGGTAAACGTCGTAACGCCCAGGCCACCTGTCCAATACTCGGTCATACACTTTAACGGCATTGGCTAATTGACCTCCTTGTTTGTACAGATCAGCCAGCAGGAATTGGTACCAAATATTGCCGGGGTCTATCGCCGCCGCTTTCTCGGCCAGTTCCACCGCTGGTTCAAGGCGCTGGTCTCCATTATACAGCTTGCTCAACTCGAACATGGCCGCTGCATTTTCAGGATCCACCTTGAGCACCTCCTCGAACAAATGAATGGCTTTTGAGCCCTCTCCTAAAATACGTGCTTGCGAAGCGCTCATGAACAAGGCCATGACTTTAGAGTCAGACCGGCCTACACTGCTAGGCGCATTTGTAGGGCGGGGCCCTTCAACCACCGTCTTTTGGGGCGAACAGGCGGCAAAAAGAAATAAAGCAAGTAGTATGGAAAGGTTGTTCTTCATTTAATCTACTGGGCCAAGGTGGAATGATCTCCCAAACTCAGGTCGACGGCCTTACCCTGATACTTAGCGTGGTTTCCTAGCATGGAATTGTCCAGCACCGCGTTTTCAACCGAACTGTTATCTCCTAGGATGGTGTTCTTGATGATGGAGCCACTTACCGTTGCTCCCTTACCAATAGACACATTGGGGCCTATTACCGCATCGGTGATTACAACCTCCGGAGCGATGTAGCATGGTGGGATGATCGTTGTATTGGACATACGCAGATCCGCCTCTATCAAACCGTCTGTGGGCAAATGACCCAGTACGCGGGTGTTCGTGTCGACCATGGCATTCTTGTTTCCACAATCCATCCACTCCAAAACCGCGCCAGGTTTGAATTTCGCCCCTTTAGCCTTCATGTTCTCCA
>CAZPEQ010000396.1:0-2806 GCA_964585605.1 uncultured Weeksellaceae bacterium
CTGCCAGACAGCAACGCCAATGAACCCGACAGCCATGGCTTTGTGAAGTTTCGCATCAAGCCCGATCAGAACCTAACCGTAGGTGACAACATCACGAACATCGCCAACATCTTCTTCGACTTCAATGAACCGGTGATCACCGATCCAAGTATCGTGTTGATCGACGTGAGCAGTGGAGTAGGAGAGGCTTCAAACAACGAAGTGCTCATTTACCCCAACCCAACCAGTGGAGAATTGAACATCGTATCAGATGTACTGCTCAAACAGATCTTGCTTTATTCAAGTGATGGGCGTTTGTTGCTAAGCGAATCCATGAACTCGGCTTCGCATCGCATTGATGTCAGTAGCATGGAAAGCGGGATCTACTTGCTAGAACTGAGCTCTGAGTTAGGTGTGCGAGTGCAGCGGTTGATCATTGAATGAATTCCTAATTCCTGATTCGGAGCGCAATTAGAAATCAGGAATTAGAAATCCCTCTCACCCTTCAGAATCCACCCAAACTCTCGACCCCACTGTGCATATAAACCGGTCAATCAGGAATTAGAAATCCAGCTTTGCTGGCAATCAGAAATCCAGCTCCGCTGGTAACCCTACAAGTGATCAAAGAAAAGCACCACCATGCTGTTATGCACGATATGAAGTAGTATCGGCAAAATGAGCGAACCGGACTTGACCCGTGCGTAGCCTAACACTAACCCCAACGGGATAATCGATAGGATCACAGCAGTCTCATACTGTATGTGAAGTAAAGCAAAGACCACACTGGTCACGATAACGGCCACATGCTCGTTGGATATACGTTGGATCGAGTACAGGGCAACGCCGCGCAGCAGTAGTTCTTCCAATATAGGGCCGAAGATGCCGACGCCCAACAGGAGCATGGTCTTATTGGTCACGCTATCCATGACCTTTTCCATGAACTGCGATTCAATACCCGCCTGCGTTAGGATGAATTGCTGTAAGAAAGCAACAGCACCGAACAGCCCTGCAAAAATGAAAAAATAAGAAAAGTTGAATTTGCGAAAGGGTAAGACCTCGCTCCATGATCCGTTTTTCCAGGCAAAGACCAAGAGTAGTAAAACGAAGGAAGTGATCAAGCCCGACCATAGGGATATATCAGCAAGCGTATCTCCATCTGTAGAGAGCGCTTCCAATGCTTGCTGCCCTTCCACACTGCCTAGCTCCTCGATGAATTCGTGGGTAAAACCAGGTTCTATAGCCGAGTCCCAACCCAAGAATAAGGTGACTGTCTGTGCGGCTATGAATACGAAAAAAAGGAGCAGTGTTACACTGATGCCTTTTAAGAAATCACTTGTCGCAGAAATGCGCAGGCCGGGATCATGCTTGATGTCGAACGACTCCATCTAGTATCACTTTATCGATCAGGTTACGCCCAAAGGCATAAGGTAAATAGGCCAACGAAGGTACGGCTTTAGTAATGATCAGGCTAGCCCGTTTACCTACGGCGATACTTCCAAGCTCATCGCTCAAGTTCATAGCCGCCGCTGCGTTTAAGGTGCAGGCGCTTACCGCTTCGCTGGGTAATAATTTCATTTGAATACACGCCAAAGAAAGAACGAAATTCATGTTGCCACTTGGTGTACTGCCCGGGTTGTGGTCAGTAGCCAGTGCAAGCGGGGTGTTCGCGTTAACCAACCGCCGAGCAGGGCCATAGGGAATACCCAAAAAGAAACTGCAACTGGGTAAGAGAGTAGGAATGGTCTCACTGCCCATTAAGGCATCTAAGTCCGCATCCGTAAGTTCTTCTAAGTGATCCACACTGACCGCGCCAGCCTCAACCGCTGCTTGAATACCTCCGATACTGGTGAATTGATTGACATGCACTTTTGCCGTAAGTCCATGTGCTTTACCCGAGGCAATAACACGTAACATTTCAGCTACTGTGAAGTAATTAGTCTCGCAGAATACATCAACATGATCAGCAAGTTCCTCTGCCGCAGCTTGCGGTATCAGTTCATTACACACCATGTCTAAGTATCCGTCGCGGTCGTCCTTGTATGCTGCAGGCAATGCATGTGCACCAAGTACGGTGGCTTTGATCTGCATAGGCAGTGCTTCGCGCAGCATTTTGATTACGCGTAACATCTTTAACTCGCTTTCCAGATCCAAGCCGTAGCCGCTCTTTATTTCCACGGCAACGGTGCCCTGTGCCATCATTTCCTGCAAGCGCGCTTTGGCGAGTAAGTAAAGGTCATCTTGCGACATGTCCCGCAGCCGGTTTGCACTGTTCAGGATCCCTCCACCTTTAGCCGCGATCTCTTGATAGCTTAATCCTTCGATACGGTCAACGAACTCGCCCTCGCGCGATGCGGCGAACACCACATGTGTATGCGAGTCGCACCAGCCCGGTAAGACCAAGCAGTGCTCTGCATCTATTATTTCCAAGTCGTTCCAATCAGAGATGCCTGGAAAATCTGCCATGGTGCCGATTCCATCGATACGCCCATTCGTTGCTGTAAGCCACCCGTCTTCGATCATCGGCAGGTCTTTCATCTCCAAACCCGGTACGCGCAATTTTTCTGCGGGCCACGTACCGTATAGGAAACGGGCATTTTTTACTAGCAATCGAGGCATGGGACGAAGATAGGCAGGTGGCTATGCCATGATGTTCGCTGGCTTTGATTTATTTTGCGGTATGTGGATGCTGATAGCCATGGGCATTGGTGCGTTGATCGGGTACCTCTCGGCTAGGTACTGGCGAGCCGCCCAGAGTCGCCAATTTGATAATATCCTCTTGGGTATTGTCGGTGGATTTACGGGTAATCGTTTGTTTGAATCAATAGGT
>CAZPEQ010000397.1:0-2795 GCA_964585605.1 uncultured Weeksellaceae bacterium
CGTAGTTCACCAAATTTTCTATGGTTCTTGACAGATCTTGTGCTTCTTTTACAATAACTACTTGACGTTCAGCCATCATCGGAAAACGCTTCACGGATTCAATGATCTGTTCGGGTAAGCTGTCTTTTCCGTAGAAGATCGTTTGATTGAAATCCCGCTCATGCTCCTCCAAAGCACTCTCTTCAATTTCCTTACTGATCCGATCAATGAAGTACGACTCTTCTCCATGCAGTATGTACACGGGTTTAAAGCGCTTGGCTCGAATATCACCAATGATCGTGCGGTATGTGTTCAGCGCCTTCATTCGAATCGCAGATGACGCACTGATTTACCCTTGTCAGCCAATAGGCGTAGTGAATTCACCCCGATCTCAATATGCTGATCGCGGAAGTTCTTGGTGACTTTTTTATCGCTCTCAATGGTTTTGACCCCTTCTGGCACCATGGGCTGGTCTGTCACCAACAGTAGGGCACCTGTTGGAATGCCATTGTAAAAGCCAACACTGAAGATGGTGGCGGTCTCCATATCAATGCCGATCGAGCGCACTTTGCGCAAGCGTTTCTTAAAACGGTTGTCGTGCTCCCAAACGCGTCGGTTCGTTGTGAACACAGTCCCTGTCCAGTAGTCTTTTTCGGCATCTCGAATACGCCCGGATACCGCACGTTGGATCATGAAAGAGGGCAGGGCGGGTACCTCTTTCGGGAAGTAGTCATTGCTCGTTCCGTCTCCTCGGATCGCTGCTATAGGTAGGATGTAATCACCGATCTTACTTTTTCGTTTCAGGCCGCCACACTTGCCCAAAAAGAGGACTGATTTAGGTTCTATCGCACTCAGCAGATCCATCACAGTGGCCGCATTGGGGCTGCCCATGCCAAAGTTGATCATGCTGATATCCTTGCCTATGGCCGTGGGCATGGCCTTGGTCTCATCAACGATACGCGCGTCATATTTTTCCGCGAAGTGCTCCAAGTAATCGTCGAAGTTGGTGAGAATGATGTGCTCCGTAAATTCTTCAAGTTGGACTCCGGTGTAACGCACCAACCAATTTTTTACGATCTCATCCTTGGTCTTCATAGCCGTAACTTTGGTATCAATGTCTCGGAAACTGGATATACCCGAATACAAACTCAAAAGTAAAGCGAGTTCGCGTGGCGAACAGCTATTTGACCCCGTTCGTGGAAAATATGTGATAAGTACACCAGAAGAATTCGTGCGTCAGCAGGTTATCCAGTTCCTGCACCATGAACTGGACTGGCCCTTTTCTTTAATGCGCAGCGAGCACGGCATTGCTTTGAACGGAACAAGTAAACGGGTGGACCTGTCTTTGCACGACCGTGGTGGAAAGCCAATGATCCTGGTGGAATGCAAGGCGCCAAGGGTAAAGATCGATCAGCGCACATTTGAACAAGCTGCCCGTTATAATATTGTGATGAAGGTGCCGTACCTTCTGCTCACGAATGGTTTACTTCACTACTGTTGTAAGGTGGATCATGAGTCAGGGCAGGTGCAACTGGTGAGTGAAGTGCCTAGTTATTTGTCACAAAAGGCATAAAATGAGATTGAAGTCCGTATTGCTACTATTGCTTATTGCGCTCACCGGGTTCGCGCAACGACCCACAAAGATCTCCCCTGCGTTGCAAGCGCATTTGAACCGTACGGAGTCAGGATCGGTGAACCTCTTTGTCCGTGGCGAAACGAATTGCATTGCGGGGAATGTGTTGGAGCTAGGAGGCATTGTGAAAATGACAATGCGCGACTTGGTTAGCGTGCGTATACCCGTTGGCGGAATTGAGTCTTTGGCCACGAAGCCGTGTGTACATGGCTTTGAATTCAACCTGAATAAACCCTTCTTATTGAATGATTCCAGCAGGGTGCATAGCCACATTCAAGAAATCCACGATGGGGTAGCACCGCTGCCTCAAGGGTATGATGGCACGGGGGTGGTCATGGGTATCATTGATACGGGGTTGGATATGGATCACCCAGACTTTCAAAACGCAGATGGTACCACCCGAGTAATCAAATTTTGGGATCAAACCAAGCCAGTTGATTCGAGTACTCCGGCCGCTTATGGCTATGGCCAGGAATGTGACAGTGCCGCTATTAACGCGGGTACCTGCACGTTCGGGGAACAATTCGGTTCGTTCGGTCATGGCACCACCGTGGCAGGTGCTGCCTCTGGTACCGGGTTGGCAACAGGTGCTCAAAAAGGCAGTGCTCCGGGCGCAGACCTGATCATCGTATCTAGCGACTTTCAGTCCAACAATTGGACCTCCACTGTTGCCGATGCGGTTGAATACATCTTCAATGAAGCATATGCACTGGGTATGCCTGCGGTAGTGAATATCAGTGCTGGAGATTACCTCGGATCGCATGACGGCCAAGATGCTCCTGCCTTGTTCATTGACAGCTTATTAACGGCACGAGAAGGCCAGGTAGTGGTTTGTGCAGGAGGAAATAGTTTTGCTTGGCCGCGCTATCATTTGGGTACGGATGTTACGGCGGACACGTCATTCACTTGGTTCGAGTACAACCCCGGTTCAGCGTTGGGTTATGGAGCAGTCTATTTTGATGCTTGGGCCGATTCAAGCCAATTGCAGAATGTGAGTTATGCGATCGGCGCCGATCAGGTGTCACCGGACTTTGCGTTTCGCGGAAACACGCCGTTCCATAACATTCAGGCGAACTTGGGCATGACCATTACCGATAGCCTGTTTTCTACGAGTGGGAATTTGTTGGGCGTTGTTGATTTTTGGGCGGAACAGCGTGGCGGGCAGTACCACTTGGTCGTACAC
>CAZPEQ010000398.1:0-2792 GCA_964585605.1 uncultured Weeksellaceae bacterium
TACTGCGAGCTGACCGATCGTTGGTAAGGACTCCTGGGACTGAGCCTTAACGGTTCGTAAAGAAGCAAGCGCATGTGTTTTTGGAAAAGACAGCTCTTCCGGGAAATTGGAATCCGAAGCATTGGCAAGTAATGCTAGCATATCGGCATCGATTTGCTCCGCTTGCGCCAAGGCTATGCCATACGGTACACTATTCAGCGAGGCAAGTAGTGGCAAATAGTGTTCTCTGGCTTTAGCAAAACGTTCCTTGATGCGCCATATTTCTTTTTGAATACCGGGTAGTTGTTTGTTCTTTGCAATAAGTTCATTGCGCATCGCGAGAAGTAAGAGCGAATGTTCATTGAGAGTCGGTGGCAACTCTTGGTTTCGGGCTGATCGCCGGATAGGTAGTATTCGACCATCCATCCAACGAAAGGCGAAGGTCTTGTGTTCAACCAAAGTAGAAGCGCTTCCTGCCACTTGCACCAAAATCAGGAAACCACTCATTTCTTGCTCGCTAATTACCTCGTCAATAGGAGCTGTACCAGTTGTTAATCGATCGAGTTGTTGTTGCACTACTTGTCGCGTGTCGTCATCTCCAACCTCCGGTGCAACACATGATGGCCAGGTGTTTGAGGAACATTGCGTGAATATTTGCGCGTCACTTCCGATATTTCGTTCCGCGAAATGCTCATCGACCCGTTCCTCCAGTAAATAGGCTTTGGGTTCTGCTCCATTCAAGGAAAGACTTACAAAGGACACTTCAGGAGAAGGTACTTTTAGTTCTTCTGCTAGTATTTGTAAGTAGCGTTCTTTGATAGAACTTACATCAGCAGGAATCAGCACTACCTGCTTCTTGTTATCTAAGTATTCTCCTTTTTTCGCTTTGATCAAGTAACTGTCAGTAACCGTTCGTAACCGACGTACTTTAACGGTGTAAGTACTTGTACCGGTTGTCAATTGTGCAAGACTCCAGCTGCTCGATCGTGAAGAATCAGCAAGCATAGGTCTGTTTTCCGCAGGCAATGCTTGCAGTGACCAGTCGGCTTGGGGGTTGGTTTGTTCCTTTTCACCCGCGAATGAGAGGGCCTTCTTATAGGCATTCACCTCGGCTTGTTGGATACCAAAGGGCCAACTTCTATTCAAATAATGATCCGGTATAAGGTTGAAAATGGCGACCAAGATCAGTACGGGTAGCAAGGCTACTAGCGCTACGGCAAGCAAACCGGGCCTTCTATTTCGTCTGGATCGGCTCATCGGTAACGGCATTAATTAGCTGGAAGGACCCACGGTACCCACTTATTCGCACTCGAAATTTTGCAGGCAATACTTGGTAGTAGGTTCTGTCTGAAAATTGATCGGCCTTTTCAGCACCACGTTGCACTACACCAGGTACAAGTAAACACGTCCACCTTCCCTCATGTGATACTACGGGAAGAGTTCGAGAATCCGTTGCAACGGAAGGGGGGGAGAGAGAATCGGACCCTAGCTCAAGGCGAATAGCCGATGGCCCGGTCCAAGAAGCGGTCAGTACTGAATCGTTTCGAGTGGCTTGCAGGTCGTTGATCGGGAAATGAGTTAACGTTTCCGTCCAGTAGGCACTGGTCTTTTCAAGCAGATGGTCAGAGGATATAGCGGCATGGACAGAAGAATATGGAAATACATCATACGGGTTGCTGGTGATCGCACCCACTTTGTTCGGATCGGCCATCAAAGATGGCCGTAGCTTGTCCTGCATAGCGTGAAAGTGATCCACAAAGACATTGTTCTTGTGCAATTCCTGCAAACTTTGGTATATAAGGCGATCTCGTTCCACTCGCCATTTAGGTACGCTTAATAGGTGATAGCTGAGCGCATCGTGAATAGGATACCATGGCGTGCCTTTAGGAGGGAACATCATGAGCGGATCCCAGAGGATCGGGTAGAAGCGGTCGTCCGAGTTGCGCACTAGCCACTGGTTATGGTAGTTATCGATGTGCATTGTGTTCAGCACTTTCAGCGCTGCGCAGTAGCGTATCATATCCGAGACGTCAATGAATTGACTCAAGCTATCAGCAAAGCTGATCGGAAGAGTGTCTAACTTCCCTTTATTCTGTGCGTGCATCAATGAGATCAATAATTCCAAGGATCGCGTGGCTTCGGTGCTATCTGCCTTGCCTTTGAATTGCCAATTAGCGGCATCTTTCCACAAGGGAACATGGGGTGGTCTTTCACGACCCTTCAAAGTAGGAAAGTCGCCTTTGAATATTGGTACCTGGTTATCACTTATGTTTCGGTAGCGTTCAAACCGACCATCGATTTGTTCAAACAGTTCCATAACGCCATGGTCTTCCCCGTTCATTCGCACATAAACGAGCTCATCGTAAGGCACAGCAACACCCATGTAGCCACCGACCCACAGAGCCATGTGGTTGTTCAACATGTTCAACGACTTGGGGTTGATCACATTCAACACGCGCATGGGTCGAAACGGGTTGCTTCCTTTCATCCGCAGGCGAAAAGACTTCTTTTTCCCCAAATAGTGAGTTGGTGATACCAGCCCTCGATATCGAAAAGTGCCTTCGTGATCGATTCCATTCTGTTTCCAGATCACCGGTTTTTCGACACCGCCACTCCATGGCATATCAGCCCCAAGTTCAGCCAAGTCATCGTCGTCAACGTAAATATCTAAGACCTTTAGCTGATGTTCGGTATCTGGTTTCGGCCTGTCTAGAAACTTATTGGACGCCGCGGCAGCGGCTATGTTGAACGCACGAGACTGAAGCATGGCAGCGCCTATAACGGTGCCAATAACGATCAACAGGAGAAGAATC
>CAZPEQ010000399.1:0-2785 GCA_964585605.1 uncultured Weeksellaceae bacterium
GGTTGATTGCCGGAAAGTGGGCATAGTCTACTTCATCGAGGATGAGCGAGCCTATTGTTGACGAGCTTCTGGCTGCAGTTGATGCTAAGATCGGTACGTGCGCCCGCTGAACTTGGTTGATTGCCGGAAAGTGGGCATAGTCTACTTCATCGAGGATGAGCGAGCCTATAAGAAAGTCAAGAACTTCGTTGACAAGCTTCGAAAAGAGATAGGTGTTCGAGATGTGATGGCTATGGGGTACGTGGCCGAAGACGAAATTCCGTCTTACTTGCTTTCGAAGTTGAACTTTGAGCAGATTTGCAACAAAGACCTGAATTGGAAACTGATGCCGAGTGGAAACAAGGTGGTCAATTTCATTACGGAAGATTATGATGTGCTAATCGACCTGTCGCTAGAAGACCACATTCCCGTGCAGCATTTGGTTGCCAGTAGCCGGGCTAAGTTCAAAGTGGGTAGGCTGGGTGAAGTCAATGAGAACCTCTTTGACATGATGATCGATATGGCAGGCGTACAAAGCCTTTCGCAGTACATTGCACAGGTAGATAAGTACCTACATATGGTGAACGCTCAAACCTCAGTAACAACATAATGCAGGATTTTAGTGGATTAGGAGTAGCTATGGTGACACCGTTCAGGGAGAATGGTGAGATCGATTACGTGGCTGTTGAGCGTTTAGTAGAGCATTTAGTGACCAATGGAGTCGATACCTTGATCGTTCATGGTACAACAGGAGAAACACCAACCTTGAGCAAAGAAGAGAAAGTGCGCTCCTTAGAAGCGATCTGCGGATTCTCGCGAGGAAGGGCTAAAGTGATGCTAGGTGTTGGAGGCAATAACACAAGGCAGGTGGTCGAAGAGCTTGAACAATATGAGCTAGGCGAAGTGGATGGCATTCTGTCTGTGGGACCTTACTACAATAAACCCACTCAGGATGGGTATTATGCGCATTTTAAGGCGATCGCCCAAGCCAGTTTGAAGCCGATCGTCCTGTACAACGTACCGGGACGTACAGGCTCCAATATCAGTGCTGAAACCACCTTGCGGCTAGCACACGATTTTGAGAATATTGTTGCGATAAAAGAGGCAAGCGGAAACCTGGATCAGATCGGTGCGATCATCAAAGGCAGGCCAACAGGTTTTCAGGTGCTGAGTGGAGATGATGCGTTGACCCTTGCCATCATGGCAATGGGTGGTGAAGGAGTTATCAGTGTGGTCGGTAACGCATTCCCTGCAGAATTCAAGGCCTTGGTCAATGCGGTTTCAGCAGGGGATCTGCGCACAGCACAAGAAGCGCATTACAACCTCATTGAATTGATCCATTTGCTCTTTGCAGAAGGCAATCCAGGAGGAATCAAAGAAGTGTTGCACAATTTGGGAATATGCGACCGACGAATGCGCTTGCCGATGGTGAATGTCAGCAGTGCTACCAGAGATCGTATCTATGATAGCATGGCGAATGCTGAATTGGTCAAACTCTGAGCATGACGACTTGACACGTTTCGGGTCAGGCTCGGATTTTGTGCAGTGAATGAAAGCATGACAGGAACTGGGCCCCCAAAGCGCACATCACGACTGATATTAGCGGCATTGATTCCACTGCTCTGGGTCATTGTCATGTGGACGGTCTTCCTGTTGAACGAACACTTGGGTTTAGGCCTGAAGAATTACGGCTTGATTCCCAGGGAGTGGGCAGGTTTGCTCGGCATATTTACAAGCCCGCTATTGCATTCAACCATTGAGCACATTGTCAACAACAGCATTCCGGCGTTGATTTTAGGCTGGTGCTTGTTTTTCTTCTACAAGGAAGTTGCCGTGAAGGTGCTTACGATCAGTTGGCTGCTCACAGGTTTATTGGTTTGGTTCACCGCACGAACCAGCATCCACATTGGGGCTAGTGGTGTGGTTTATGCCTTGGCCGGTTTTTTATTCGTTAGTGGTTTCTTACGGCAGCATAAACGTCTGGTAGCCCTCTCCCTTGTGGTCACGTTCCTCTATGGCGGAATGATCTGGGGCGTTTTGCCGCTATCAGGAACCGGGATCAGCTGGGAATCGCACTTATTGGGAGGCCTGGTGGGTGCGGTGCTGGCTTTGGTCTACCGGAAGGTCGGTTTGCAGAAGCCAGTATACGTCTGGCCTGAAGAAGAGGACGACGAAGATGACCCGAATGCACCTTGGAATCAAGATCCAAATACACCGCGCGTGCATCGACCACGGCGAGTTACCGTTGTTTATCACCAACCGGGCAAAACCCCGGAGAAATTAGATCCTGGTAATTCAGATGTTTCTTAGACCCATGCTGGTTTGCATGAGTAAATATTCACTGCTTAGCATGCGGTATCAAGGTTGCTATTTCGGTACCGCCTTCGTTCAGTAAATGCAAGACGCCCTCCTTATCTAATTTGAAACGGGCCGTGTCTTCTAGCGCCTTGAGGAAGCCCTTTTCGGTGTCCATGTGCTCAGGGCAGAGCTTCTTAGTACTTCCTATTTTGCTAAACAGGAGCTTGTCGCCATCCACTGCCATGGCAGCACGCAGTTGATTGCATCCACCGCTGCCTAAAACCCGCTTCTGTTCTGTATTCAGTGTGATGTAAGCTTCTGACCCTACTGGCAGATTCACGGGATTACCGGAAAGTTCAGTCAGTAGCCAGCGCGTATCCTTTAAGTCAGATATGTCTGTAAGATGCTTGGGAGCTTTGTTATTGCATGTGCTGGCACCTAACACTAGGGCCAAAACACAGTAAAGGAAGCTCGTTTTCATCAACACTTACGCAATAAACGGAACCAG
>CAZPEQ010000400.1:0-2785 GCA_964585605.1 uncultured Weeksellaceae bacterium
TCCAACCTTGTTCGTGGATATGCCTTGGAGTACCGATCGCGTAGCGCAGATTACAAGAGAACGTATGATCGGGCAAGGAAAAACACCCGTGGAATTGCCCACGTTACGAGATGTGGACTACCTAGAGGATCTCAAGGCCATTGGATGGAGTATCAGATCAGCGTGATAATCCCAACGTTGAATGAGGCGGAGAATATGCCAGAGCTATTGCCGCTGCTCGATAACGTGGAAGTACTGGTGGTTGATGGGGGCAGTGTTGACAATACTAGAGACGTGGCTCAACAGTTAGGATTCACCGTATTAGATGGGGAAAGGGGTAGGGCGAAGCAGTGCAACAAAGGCGCGTCGGTGGCATCAGGAAATGTGCTTTACTTCTTACATGCTGATGGAAGACCGCCAGCAAATTGGCAAGAGTTGATCGTTAAGGAACTTGAAAAAGGAGCAGCTGCGGGATGCTTTAGAATGAAATGGGACGATAACCACATCTTGCTGCAGTTCTTTTCGTGGTGGACTAAGTTCTTCAAAGAAAAATTTAGAGGAGGGGACCAGAGCCTCTTTGTGACGAAGGACCTTTTCAATCAGGTTGGAGGATACCAAGAGATTCCTTTGTTCGAAGATGTAGAGATCATAGAGCGAATCGCGCAGCAGGGAACATTCGCGGTTATCTCATCACCCATCATTACCTCCTCTAGAAGATACCGAGAAGTCGGGGTTTGGCGTTTGCAGTGGTACTACATTGTTCTGCACACCATGTACCGCTTTGGTTGCTCGATGGAGCGGATTAAGAGACAATACGATAAAACAATTGGAGCCTATTAACATGCACTTAGAAACGACTTTAGAATACCTGACGAAACGCGGTTACGGCTTGTCAACAGGTACTGCAATAGTATTGGGAACGGGTTTGGGAGGAATGATCGATGAGATAGACATCGCTATAGAGACCGCCTATGAAAGTATCCCAGGATTTCCGGCGGCTACCGTTGAATTCCATGAAGGTAGATTGATACAAGGCACGATAGAAGGAACTCCTGTTTTGGTGATGCAAGGACGCTACCACTACTACGAAGGCTATTCCATGAGGGAGATCAGTTTCCCGATCCGTGTCATGAAAGCACTAGGGGCTGAGAGCTTGATCCTGTCCAACGCGGCAGGTTGTATTAACCGATCATGGGAAAAGGGAGATCTGATGCTTATTGAGGATCATATTAACCTCCTTCCTGAGGATCCTTTACACGGTCCGCATGATCCGGCGCAAGGAGCACGCTTTCCTGATATGAGTGAAGCCTATGACCTCCAGATGAGAAATGCTTTTATTGGAATAGCTAAGGATCTGAGTATAGTGCTCAGACAAGGTGTATATGCCGCGGTAAAGGGGCCGAACTTGGAAACAGCTGCTGAGTACAAAATGATACACCGTTTGGGGGCTGATATAGTAGGTATGAGCACCGTGCCAGAGGTGAAGGTTGCAAACCAGGTCGGCTTGCCCTGCGCGGCCATAAGTGTACTGACGGATATGTGCGATTACGATGATTTACAACTAATTGATATTCAGGATATTATATCTACAGCATTAAAGTCAGAAAAGAATCTGGTGGCATTGACCAAAGCCTACCTGAAAAAACTTGCTTGAGTACTGAAACTTTTCGGTTTACACGTGCGTTAAAATAGATGTCCAAGTAGTTCAAAGGTCACTACTGAAGAGTCACGTTACCCCTGCATAGGTCTAAGACCTGCGGGGGTTTCGTGCTTTAGGGCATATGCTATTCAGTGACAAAGCACATTCGCTGCCCAGGAAGCGATCATCAGATTGGGTTTGGTGTGCGTTTCATAGCCATGCGCCCGAACGTACCCTACGGCCGCACTATGTAACTTGTTTGAACCAAAACGCGGGTCTTCATTCAGATCCATATCAATCCGTTTCACGGGGATATTAGCGATACTGCTTAGCTTTTTGGCTATGTCTATACTGTCCTCAACCTCTTTCCATAGCCGTGTCCAGAGGTCGGTTATCTTTTCCACCTTTTCCCGTTTGTACATGACCTGCGCTCCATTGCCCCTGTAGCGCAACACAACGGCTGTGGCATAAATCGTATGTTTCCCTTTGTTTTGGCTGTCAGAACCGACCAATACCTCAATATTCGGGTCTTCCTGCAAAGCAGTTTTGATATGATCAACAAGTTCAACCGGTTCGCCCGTTGACATCCTTCTATACCCTGCACCGATCATAGTCGACCTGAAGTTACGCCTTATTCGTTGGTTCGGCCAATCGTGTTAGCAGCTTGTGAATAGTCTTAACAAAGCCTTGACCCAACGGAGGGAATCCTATTTACGCACAGAGAGGCCTCATCGGCAGCAATTCGATCGTTGTTCGCCTCTACCAATGGGAGGATGAGGAAACGGTCAAATTTCACTTCTGGTGGTATTTGACTAGTAGGAGTGCGAACTGGTCCTTAATTATTTTTACTTTGGCTCGCCATCATGCGTTCGAAGAGATTCCGGTTCAAAAAACGTTCGCTCAAAACCCGATTGTACGGCATCATTAGTCTGATTCTGCTAGTGGTTAGTCTTGTGCTGTATTTCGCTTCTGGGTTGGTTTGGCCGCTGCAGTTGATGGCGGTAGGATCGCTTGTTGCGCTGCTGTTAGGTAATCACCTGGATAAGCAGAAGAGTGGTTACTTCTATGTAGATAATAACGAGCTGGTGATAAAGAATTCGAATTCACGCAGGACTATCCAAATGGAGCATGTTAACGATGCGAGCATTGTTGATCCTGGTGCAGCCA
>CAZPEQ010000401.1:0-2780 GCA_964585605.1 uncultured Weeksellaceae bacterium
AGGGGCAAGTATTCGTTTTACAAGTGTTGTCTTCCCCGATCCACTTACACCACTGACCATGGTCAACATGTTCAGCGGGAACGTCACGTCAATATTCTTCAAGTTGTGTTCTCGCGCACCTTGAATACCAATTGTATATTTCTCTTCTCGTCGTTTTTCAGGTAAAGCAATCCGTTTTTCCTTGTTCAGGTAGGCTGCGGTCAAACTGGTATCACTTTTCAGCAGGCTCTTCAGATTTCCAGAGAAGATCACTTCGCCACCTAAGGTTCCTGCCATAGGGCCCATGTCTATTACATGGTCAGCAGAAAGGATAACGTCCTCATCATGCTCGACCACGACCACTGTATTCCCTAAATCGCGCAATGCGCGCAGCACACCAATAAGTCGTTCCGTATCTCTACTATGTAGGCCAATACTGGGCTCATCAAGGATATACATGGAACCTACAAGACTGCTACCTAAGGAAGTTGCGAGGTCTATACGCTGCGTTTCTCCACCACTTAAGGTTCTACTTTGGCGATTTAGCGTCAGATATCCTACGCCTACGTCGTCCAGGTATTTCAATCGGTTGTTGATCTCCTTCAAGAGTCGATCGGCGACCAAGCTGTCTGTTTTATCTAAATCCAGCTTTGCAAAGAGCACGCGTACTTCGGTAATGGGTTTACCTACTAGATCTGTTATGGTCAATCCATTGATGCGCACGAAGGACGATTCAGGCTTCAGCCGCCGTCCCTTACAGGTGGGGCATTTCGTTTTGCCGCGGTATCTACTCAGTAATACGCGGTACTGAATCTTATAGGACTTTGATTCAACAAAGCTGAAGAACTTGTTCAGTCCCTTTAAGCCTTTTCCGCCATCCCAAAGCATGGCATATTCTGCATCGCTTAGCTCATAGATTGGGCGATGGATCGGGAAATCGTACTGCGCGCAATTATCAATAAAATCGTCTCGCCATTTGCTCAACTTCTCGGTACGCCATGGGGCAATGGCATTGTCGAATACAGACAAGGTCCTATCCGGTATGACCAACTCTTCATCAATGCCGATTACACTGCCATAGCCTTCACACTGCGGGCAGGCGCCAACCGGATCGTTGAAGCTGAATAAATTCGTTGAAGGCTCATCGAAGGTCATGCCATCCAACTCAAAAAGGTCACTGAAGGAGTGTGTCTTTGCTTTATCCGGTGAACTGAACTCTAGTAAATAGCAGTGTCCTTTACCTTCAAAGAATGCCGTTTCTATCGAATCAGCCACGCGACTAATATTCTCTTGGTCTCCGGAGACGGCCGTTACCCGGTCTATTACCAGCTCATATGATCCTTTCGGCAGCTTGCCTATACCTAGGAGGTCTTCGATTGCGTGTACTTCTCCATCAACTCGCACCCGCGAGTACCCTTGCTGCTTGAGTATATCCAAGTGCTGCTCCATCTCTCGGTCGGCAGGTAGGGTAACAGGGGCTGCAATGATCACCCGAGTATCAGCAGGCAATTTTTCGAAAGCAGCAACAACGTCATCGATCGTGTGCCGAGTTACTTGCTTACCAGAAACGGGCGAATAGGTCTTGCCAATGCGAGCAAAAAGCAGCTTCAGGTGGTCATAAACCTCTGTACTGGTGCCAACCGTGCTTCGCGGGTTGGTCGTGGCTACCTTTTGTTCAATGGCGATCGCAGGGCTAATACCCGTAATGCGATCAACATCTGGTTTCTCGAGCCTTCCCATGAACTGCCGGGCATAACTACTCAGGCTCTCCACGTAGCGGCGTTGTCCTTCGGCGTACAAGGTGTCAAAGGCCAGCGAACTTTTACCGCTGCCACTTAATCCCGTAATAACGACTAATTTGCCCCTTGGTATGCGCACATTTACATTCTGCAGATTGTGCATACGAGCGCCTTCAATGCGTATTTCGCCCTGATGGAGCGGGTTTTCTGCTGATTTAGCGCGTTTCGATGTGGTCTGAGCAGGCAAAGGGAGCACAAAATTAGTTAACGGTTGGATGTAAATCACCTACGCGTCCTATCTTTGAAGTGTTCGAAGAAAGAAAATTTCGTTCTCATACAATAAAGGCACAATTCTTGTCGTTGTTGTTATCAGGCGGAAGTACTTTCCAAGGCAATCGCCGAAAGGTCGTTTAACCAAAAAGAAGAAGCATATAGCATAGATCTCTACCCAACAACCCGTCTTTTTTGAATTGAAAAGACCCTAAATCGGTAGGATTATGACTAATGAAGTGCTCAACGACCAAGAACTCGTAAAATTATATCTCAACGGTGACGAAGCTGCGTTTGAAACGCTATTACGTCGACACAAGAATAAAGTGTGGTCTCATATCTATCTTTTGGTAAGAGATAGAGATATCACGGAAGACCTGTTTCAGGACACCTTTATTAAGGTCGTGAATACGCTTCGTGGTGGCCGTTACAACGAGGAAGGCAAGTTCTTACCCTGGGTCATGCGTATTGCGCACAACATTTCCATCGATCATTTCCGAAGGGCCAAAAAGATGCCCTTGAGTCGTAGTCATGATGATTATGATGTTTTCGGAACCATCGATGATGGTAGAGATACCGTTGAGCAGCAGATAGTTAATGCGCAAATCGATTCAGATGTTCGCAAATTGATCGACAGGTTACCTAATGAGCAGAAGCAGGTTGTGATCATGCGTACCTACTTGAACTTGAGCTTCAAGGAGATCGCAGATCACACTGGAGTAAGCATTAACACCGCACTTGGCCGCATGCGCTATGCTCTTATCAATATGCGGAAAGTAGCTGAGGATAATA
>CAZPEQ010000402.1:0-2779 GCA_964585605.1 uncultured Weeksellaceae bacterium
CTAAGAATAATGCGGCTTTCAGGCCAACCGACCATCTGAACCGCTTGGGCAGCGCTTGTTGCCAACAAGAGCGCATTCGGGTTAGCAAGCCCTATATCCTCAGATGCACTAATGATCAAACGACGGGCAATGAATTTGGGGTCTTCACCTCCTTCAACCATGCGTGCTAGCCAGTAAACGGCGGCGTCAGGATCGCTACCGCGTATGCTTTTGATGAACGCTGAAATGATGTCGTAATGCTGTTCGCCCCCTTTGTCATAGCGTGCACCGTTGCTTTGTACCACTTCGTGTATCAAGGCATTATTGACCGTGACCGTATCGCCATCTTGTCCTGAACGTGCAGCGCGCACAGCCAGTTCGAATGTATTCAATAGTCTGCGGGCATCACCGCCACTGGCACGCATGAGCGCTTGATCCTCGGCGATAACGATCTTCAAGCGACTCAACTCTTCGTCTTCTCGCATGGCCCGGGTCAACAACTGAGTCAACTGGTCAACGGATAGTGGTTTGAGGGTATATACCTGCGATCGGGAGAGTAGGGCGCTGATCACTTCGAAACTCGGATTTTCGGTCGTGGCGCCGATCAAGGTCACCGTTCCGCGTTCCACTGCACCAAGCAGACTATCCTGTTGGCTCTTGCTAAAACGATGTATCTCGTCAATGAACAAGATCGCATTTTGCGTGAATAGGCCGTTGTTCTCCGCTTTCGCAATGACCTCGCGCACTTCTTTCACGCCAGAACTGATCGCACTTAAGGTGAAGAAGGGGCGGTCGAGCTGCTCTGCGATCAAGCGTGCCATGGTTGTTTTACCAACGCCAGGAGGCCCCCATAGGATCATACTGGGTAAAGACCCAATGGTGAGTGACCGTTGTATAACACCGTTAGGACCTACAAGATGCTCTTGTCCCGCAACCTCAGTTAATGAGGTTGGGCGCATACGTTCAGCTAAAGGTGCGGATCCGTCCATAGCGGGCAAATGTATTATGCGCTTACGGGTTGGTTAAGCAAGTGGGCAACAATAACATGCGTTAGTGCACCGTGAGATCGTTCGTGTAGCAACAGGTGGACTTAGAAAGCGCGGTTCAAGCCGCGTACTATTTAGGAAGGCGCGGTAGCAGACCAATTTGGTCAGCTCTTGAAACGACAACGCATTTATTTTAGTTCGCGAAAAAGAGGAGCGCTAGAATGGCACATAGGCACCAGAGTTCAGGATCGCGTAATTCTTTATGGAATTGACCCCAAAGGGATGGGGTTACGTCATTGAACGGACTATTCTCTTTTTGCATCTGCTGAGTGGGTTAAAGGGTGAGGTCACAGGAAAAGACGCGTGCTTAAGTATACGAGTGGAAGGGGCGAATGTTACAGTAGTGCCAGGATGATTGTCAACATGAATTAGGGAAGGGCGTATGTGACAGACGGACGGAGAGCGAATTTATTTGTACGGTATTATGTATTGACTGTCAGTGTTTTATGGTGCATGCCAAGGAGGTGTGTTCATGAAAGTTGTCAACGATCCTTGGAAGTTTGAAAAATGGATTGCAATTTTGTCCGGCATTCAAATGACGAAAATACCGTCAACGATGAAAAAGAGTGAAGATGGCATTGAAAGTAGGAGATAAGGCACCGGACTTTGAAGGAGTTGATCAGAACGGAGAGGTCATTTCCCTGCAAGGCTTGAAAGGTAAAAAAGTGGTTCTATACTTCTATCCGAAAGACGATACACCCGGATGCACTAAGCAGGCGTGCAACTTGCGTGATAACTATGCTGAATTACAACAAGCAGGTTATGAGGTGGTTGGGGTGAGTCCTGATCCCGTGGCGAGACACAAGAAATTCGAGGCAAAATACGAGTTGCCTTTTCGCTTGCTAGCAGATCCCGAGAAACAAGTCATCGAGTCTTATGGAATCTGGGGCAAGAAGAAATTCATGGGCCGTGAGTATATGGGTGTCAACCGAAAGACATTCGTTATTAACGAGCAAGGCCATATCGCAGAGATCATCGAAAAAGTAAAAACCAAGGAGCATACGGCTCAGATCTTGGATTGAAAAGCAACTGAGTACACGCGTTCTTTACCTACAGAGACGAAACAAGTAGAACAAGAACAATTGGAAAGAAGAAATGGCAACAAAAGAAAAAAGTCCGAACGAGGTGGATAAACAAAAGCTCAAAGCGCTTCAACTTACAATGGATAAGATGGAGAAGACCTTTGGGAAAGGGGCCATCATGAAGTTAGGTGATGATGTGATCGAGCAAGTAGAAGTCATTCCCTCCGGGTCGCTCACCTTGGATCTCGCGTTAGGAGCAGGAGGATTCCCTAAGGGGCGTATTGTAGAGATCTATGGGCCGGAATCCAGCGGAAAGACCACCTTGGCTATTCATGCTATTGCCGAATGTCAGAAACAAGGTGGAATAGCCGCTATTGTGGATGCGGAGCATGCGTTTGATCGTTTTTATGCAGAGGCACTTGGCGTTGATACCGAGAACCTGTTGATCTCTCAGCCTGATAATGGCGAGCAAGGCCTCGAGATAGCCGATAACCTGATTCGATCAGGTGCGATCGACCTGCTTGTTATTGACTCGGTTGCGGCGCTTACGCCTCGCGCTGAGATCGAAGGGGAAATGGGAGACAGTTCAGTGGGTCTTCAAGCCCGCTTGATGAGCAAGGCACTTCGCAAATTGACCGGTACCATATCCAAGACCGGATGTTGCTGTGTCTTCATTAATCAGTTGCGTGAAAAGATCGGTGTGATGTTCGGTAATCCCGAAACAACCACTGG
>CAZPEQ010000403.1:0-2774 GCA_964585605.1 uncultured Weeksellaceae bacterium
CTGGGGTAGCCAGTCTGTTGTTTGTTTTAACTGTTGCGCATGAATGTCAAAGTGCTGGATTGCATCTGCACTTAGTATTTCCGTTTCATTCTTAATGAAGAAACAAGGCATTTTCTCTTCGCACAATTCAACGATATGACTGGTGTTCGAACTATTGTAACCGCCTACCACCAAAGCTAGATCCACATCTTCCTCAATCAAACGGATCGTCGCTTTTTGATTGTCGTTAGTTGCGTAACACAAGGTGTCACGCGTATCAGCAAAATGCGATTGGATGTCCGATTCGCCGTATTTCTGCAACAGTACCTGCCGGAAATGTTCAGCAATAGCTTGCGTTTCTGACGCTAACATAGTGGTTTGGTTAACCACGCCCACACGCTGAAAGTCCGTTTCAAGGTTAAAACCTGTCGTGGCCCGAGCTCTGAATTTCTCCTCAAACCGTTGGGGAGGCAACTCTCCTGAAATGATTTGCCCAAGTTCGATGGCCTCCGCCATATCCTTAACGACCACCGCGGGAGAATTTTTAGCGGTATGACTCAATGTCGCCCTGGTCTCCTCATGTTCGAACTTGCCGTGGATAATGATCGTGTGTTCTTGCTTCCCGAGTTGCGCTGAGCGTTTCCATACTTTTTCAACGAACGGGCAAGTGGTATTGTACTTCACGGTATCAACCCCTTTTTTCGCCAGTAAGGATTCAATTTCCAGTGTGGTGCCGAATGCGGGCACGATCACCACGTCATCCGCTGTGATCTCGTCCCAGCTCATGAGCATATTGCCTTGGGTATCCTGAATGCTTCGAATACCATTCGCTTCTAAGTCCGTGTTCACTTCCTGATTGTGTATCATCTGACTCAGGAGGAAAATGCGCTTGTCCGGATTCTCATGAAGAGCTTTGTAGCTGATCTCAATCGCGTTCTCAACGCCGAAGCAGAATCCAAAATGACGTGCGAAATAAAACTGGACCAGACCCAGGTCCAGCACAGTGGGGTCTAAGTCTTTTTTTCTAGGATCTGCCTGACGCCTAGCTGCTTTAATGCGACCGATCAGGTCAGAGCGGTAATAGCTTGGGATATCGAAACTTCTCATATGCCTTCTCCACGGAACAACAAAATTAGCCGAATGTTGTATCAGCAAGTGAAAAAGAGTTGAATTTCAGGAATTTAGGCTACTTTTGCACTCCTTTTTGGGAAGCCTCGTTAGCGGTGTACGGGGTTTACATGAACAAACTCTCTTTCCTTCACCGACTTGGGATCGAGATACAATTTGAATCCAAAGCCACATGGCTGAAGAGAACAACCCGAGCGAAGAGGCAAAGTCTCCAGCTCAAGATCCACAGGCCGCAGCGCAAGTTGAGACGCCTGCCGCCGAGCCAGCAGCACCCGTTGCTGAAGCAGTTGCCCCAGCGGTAACAGAACCAATGACCAGTTACACTTTTGCAGAGCCTGATGCCGAATTTGATTGGGCTGCATTAGAAGATGAGGAAGGTAGCGTTTACACTGATGAAGAACGTGCCACCCTCGAGAAGCGGTACGATGAAACCTTGACCAGCATTGCTGAGCGCGAAGTACTGGATGGCAAGATCGTCTCTATGAATAAGAAAGAGGCGGTTGTGAACATTGGGTACAAGAGTGAAGGTGTTATCCCGCTTAGTGAATTGCGTTATCGTATCGACGACCTAAAGGTTGGTGATACCGTTGAGGTGTATATCGAGAAGCAGGAAGACAAGAACGGGCAGATGATCATTTCACACAAGACTGCACGCGTGCAGAATGCTTGGGTGAATGTGAACAGTGCCATGGAGAACGATCAGATCATCACTGGTCATATCAAATGTCGCACGAAAGGTGGTCTTATTGTAGACGTATTCGGTATTGAAGCGTTCCTGCCAGGTTCGCAGATCGACGTGAAGCCGATTCGAGATTACGATCAGTACGTAGGCAAGAACATGGAATTCAAAGTGGTTAAGATCAACCACGAATTCAAGAACGTAGTTGTATCTCACAAAGCATTGATCGAAGCGGAGCTCGAAGAGCAGAAGAAGCAGATCATCGGCGGCTTGGAGAAAGGACAGGTACTCGAGGGTACTGTCAAGAACATTACCAGTTATGGTGTATTCGTTGACTTGGGTGGTGTTGATGGACTTGTCCATATCACCGACCTCAGTTGGGGACGCGTTGGCCACCCAGAAGAAGTGGTTACCTTGGATGAGCAGATCAGGGTCGTTATCCTTGATTTTGATGACGATAAGAAGCGTATTGCTTTGGGTATCAAGCAGCTTTCTGCACACCCATGGGATGCGTTGGACGCAGAGCTTAAGGACGGTGATAAGGTGAAGGGTAAGGTGATGGTGATCACTGACTACGGTGCCTTTATCGAAGTTGCTGATGGCGTTGAAGGCCTCTTGCACGTGAGTGAAATGAGCTGGAGCCAGCACCTGCGCTCTCCGAAGGACTTCTTGAAGGATGGTCAGGAGATAGAGTGTGTGATCCTCAACATCGATCGTGAAGAGCGTAAGATGTCATTGGGTATGAAGCAATTGGCAGAAGACCCTTGGTCTGGTATCGACAGCAAGTATCCTGTTGGTTCAAAGCATACCGCGAAAGTTCGCAACTTCACCCACTTTGGCATCTTTGCTGAATTGGAAGAAGGTGTTGATGGCTTGATCCACATCAGTGATCTAAGTTGGACGAAGCGTATCAAGCACCCAAGTGAATTCTGTGCTGTTGGTGATGAGATCGAAACAACCGTATTGGAAGTAGATCAGGAGAACCGAC
>CAZPEQ010000404.1:0-2765 GCA_964585605.1 uncultured Weeksellaceae bacterium
GTGGACAGCTAACGTGGTAACACGCTTAGAAGGAACGAGCATTCGTATATGGCATTACATCGACAAGACAAGCGATAGTTTGGCTTCTGAACGCGTTGATGGTAATTGGAGCATCAAAGAACATATCGGCCACCTGATCGATCTTGAATTCCTACACAGACATCGCCTTGATGAATTCGCTGCACTGAAACCCGAGCTTACTATGGCTGACATGTCCAATGCACGGACAAATGAGGCAGATCACAATGAACGGTCAACGTCATCGCTGGTAGAGGAGTTCGTTGAAAAGCGCGGTGAATTTCTTGATCGTTTCTATTCCCTGAAGGACGAACATTTGCTTCATCAAGCCATACATCCAAGACTAAAAATACCGATGAGGCCCGTTGATATGCTCTTCTTCACCGCCGAACACGATGATCATCATGTAACAAGTATTGTTGAACTGCTGAAAAGGACTTGATGCTTGTCGAGGTGAAACAAAGTACGATCGACGATCTTGAAATGTCCTGCTGGCTGTTCGAGCAGGCGATCGAATACCAAAGGCGTATGGGCTTTTTAACCTACGTATTGGTGGATCGAGATTCACACCGCATGGATATTGAACGTGGAGAGAGTTTTAAGATCTTGATCGACGGAGATATCGCGATGATGTTCTCGTTATGCCAACAAGATGAACTGATATGGGGGCACATGCCGAATATTCCTTCTCTCTTCCTGCACAAGGCCACTACACATCCTGCACATCGCGGCAAGGCCTTATTTCAGCATGCTGTCAGGCATGCCATTGAGGTGGCCAAAGCGAATGGTTTAAAAGCGTTACGGATGGACACCTGGGCCGAGAGTTCGAAACTGATCGCACTTTATGTCGGCTACGGATTCATCCACCTCGAAGACTATCATGTCCCAGACAAAGAAGGAATTCCACTGAACACACGAGGGAACAACGTGGCGTTGCTCGAAATGAAATTAGGCGATGGGTAAAGAATTCATGGTCGTAGAACGTTTCCGAGCCGGCAAGTCAAAAGAACTCTACGAAAAGTTCGACAAAAACGGACGGCTACTGCCGGCAGGCGTAGAATACCTCAAAAGCTGGGTAGATGAATCTGTTTCTATCTGTTTCCAACACATGCGAAGCGAATCGCTCGAGTTACTGGAACAATGGATATCGCACTGGGAGGAATTCGCCGAATTCGAGATCTACCCGATCATATCATCAGCAGAAGCACGTGAAAAATCGTTGAATGGGCATGGTTGACGATTCACTGATCTCATTCAATGACCTGCCTTGGGAAGACATCGCTCCTGGAGCTAGGCAAAAGTCTATTGAAAGAGGTAATCAACGCATACGACTCGTCTGTTTCTCCGATACATTCGAAGAGGAAGCGTGGTGCTGTGCGGGACATCGTGGTTATCTATTAGACGGCGAAATGCACATAAACTTCAACGGCACCTTCAAACATTTTGCAAAAGGTGATGGACTGTGGATAGAGAAAGGAGAAGAGACCAAGCACAAAGTGGTCATGTCCCTTGGCATGGAAGCAACATTGATCCTTTTCGAGGAAAGCTAGGCTACTGATCAATCCAATGGGTAAGAATCTTGTCCTACCCTTACATAGTGCATATGCTATAAGCTAACTTCAACCCCATGACCGGTCGCCTGACATCTCATTACCGTAATATCTTTCTTGTTAGTTTGCTGCTTGGCGGAATTTCTCCCCTACTTGCGCAAACCCCGCCGAATTTCATTTTCATTGTTGCCGATGACTTTGGTGTAGATGCCATGAATGGATACCATCCCGGCACGGTGCCGCGCACAACACCAACGTTAGATAGTTTGATGAGTGCTGGCATCACGTTTGAAAACGTATGGGCAACTCCGATATGCACACCTACCCGTTCAACTGTAATGAGCGGAAAGTTCGGCGTAAAAACCGGTGCACTTGGTGTACCCGGCCACTTAGATACATCCAACGTATCTGTATTCCGTGAATTGGCCGCACGATCGTCCAACCAATACGCAGATGCGGTTATCGGCAAATGGCATATTTCTTCCCCAACAGACCCGCAGCACCCTGCCCAACACGGCCTCGACCAATATGATGGGTTTCTTAACGGTGCTGTTTCAGATTATTTCGTTTGGAACAGAACAGAAAATGGCGTGACCGTGGTTGACTCAACCTATATCACAACGGCGTTAACCGATGCTGCGATTTCCTGGGTGAATGGACAAACACAACCCTGGTTCCTGTGGTTGGCACATGCGGCACCGCACTCTCCTTTTCATGAACCACCTGCTGACTTGTTCTCTGTTTCTCCAACAGGCAACGATTTCAGAAAATACATTGCCATGGTAGAAGCGTTAGACCACGAGACGAATCGGTTGTTCAACGCTATCTCTGATTCGGTATTGAATAACACCGTTGTTATTTTCATCGGGGATAATGGCACGCCACAAACCATCTTGCGTGATTACCCAGTAGGTCACGGTAAAGGAACCTTGTACCAAGGCGGCGTACGCGTACCAATGATCATTTCTGGAGCGGGTGTCACGCGCCAAGGTGAGCGAGAACCTGCGCTTATTCAGGTAACGGACCTGTACGCAACAATCATTGAACTGGCAGGTCATAACCTTCCAGGCGGCCTGTATAACAGCCTAAGCTTTGATCACCTGTTAACGGGTTCACCAGGCGCCACGCGAGATTACAGCTACACCGACGTGAGCGATGGTGCAAGTGCTAGCAACTACACTATCCGCACGCCACAAT
>CAZPEQ010000405.1:0-2764 GCA_964585605.1 uncultured Weeksellaceae bacterium
ATGGCGAATCAAATTTTGGCAAGATCAAGAAGCTAACCTTCGGAGGGGACAATGCAGAGGCGTATTGGAGTTTTGCCGGAGACCGATTGGTCTTTCAAGTTAAGAATGAGGCATGGGGTAATCCCTGTGACCAGATCCATGTTTTTGACCCGTTCAATGACGACCTGAGCCAAACCGAAGCAAAGATGCTTTCTACCGGCCAAGGCAGAACAACGTGTAGTTATTTCATGCCAGGAGACTCTACGATTCTTTATGCCTCGACACATTTGGGGGGTGTTAATTGCCCTGAAGAGCCTACAAAAAGGGCTGATAAAAAGTATGTATGGCCGATCTACCCCAGCTTCGACATTTTTGAAGCTGATATGGATGGCAACATTATCAAGCAACTCACCACAGAGCCAGGATATGATGCAGAAGCCACACTATCTCCTCAAGGCGATAAGATCGTATTCACGAGTATGCGTACTGGCGATCTGGAGTTGTTCACCATGGACGTTGACGGCAGCAATGTGGTTCAAGTGACGGACGAATTAGGTTATGATGGCGGCGCCTTTTTCAGCCCAGACGGGAAGCAACTGATTTTCCGAAGCAGCAGACCGAAAACGGAAGAAGACATCAAGATCTATACAGACTTGTTGAAAGAAAATTTGGTCATGCCAACGGATATGGAGCTGTACATCTGTAATGCAGATGGAAGTGATCTAAGGCAGCTAACAGACTTAGGCAATGCGAATTGGAGTCCTTACTGGCACCCGAATGGCAAGGAGATCATATTCGCAAGTAATCATGAAAGTGAGCGTGGGTTTCCCTTCAGTTTATACATGATCAATACCGATGGCACTGATCTACGTCAGGTCACAAATGATGATGTATTCGCCGCATTCCCCGTGTTCAGTGCTGATGGAAAGTACTTGGTATTCTCTAGCAACCGACACAACGGAGGTACCCGCGAAACAAACTTGTTTATTGCAGAGTGGATAGACGGATGAGCGAGCCGCCAACTTCCGACCGATCTTGGGTCTCTAAATTGGAGCGGAGATGGGGAGTTAGTCGAAAACAGGTGTTTTTAATCTTGTTGGTTTTCACCTGCACCGGATTTAGCGTCATGTTCTTGAAACGCCCCGTGGTTGACTTCTTCATGGGAGGAGCCGAGCCTACCATTTGGCACACGGTGATCTACTACATACTGATACTGCCGATCTATAATTTACTCTTGTTGTTGTTCGGCTTCCTGTTTGGGCAATTTCGTTTTTTCTGGGCATTTGAGAAACGGTTTCTCGCCAGGATATTTGGAGGAGGAAAGGCTTAATCCAACAGACCTTCGATACGGCTGATCTGTTTTTCCAGATTTGCTTTTAGTTGACATTCCCAAATGACCAGCACGGTCCACCCTGCTTCTAGCAGTTGCTTTTCTTTTCGCTGATCCCGCTCCTTATTCTTCCTGAATTTCTCGTTCCAAAAATCACTATGGGTCTTCGGTATCTTTGGCTTACACAATGGGCAAGCATGCCAATAACATCCATGAATAAAGATTGCTTTCTTTCTTCCGATGAAGGCAATATCTGGTTTGCCTACCACTTTCTTTGGATGTAGTCTATAGCCTCGTATGCCTCTACTCCATAGCGCCCGCCTAACTAGTAATTCCGGCTTCGTGTTCTTGCCACGGATCCGACTCATGGTGTAACTGACTTTGGGGTCTTCAGGAATGGGAGAACGACCATCCCGCAGGTATTTTTTATCGTATTTCATGGCATGAATTCACCACATCGAATAATTTGCGCACCCAAAGCTACGTTGTGTTCGTATGAAAAAAGGCTTCATCTTAGCATCACTGTTCATCTGCTTTGGAGTGCTTTCTTTTAGACCTGTGCCTACGCACGTTCCTGAAGATCAGTTGTTGACACACACAGGTATTGTGAAGCACTTGAGTGTGGCAGGCACACATGATGTCTTGATCGCTTTTGAGAATTCACCTATCACCTTTTACGTTAACCGTGCCTTGGAAAAAGGAATCGTGTTTGACGCTATCCAAGAAGAACTGATCGGCAACGCGGTAACCGTTAAGTATCCCAAACACTGGAGTCTACTCGACCCGAAAGGTCAACACAAGTCCACATCAATCATTGAAGTTTCGGGGCAACGGATCTTCCCCTTTTAAGGTCAAAGCGGTCGCGCTTCGTCTAAGATGTAATTACAATGGTAAACGTCATCCTTATTCAAACGTAAGGTTCCGCTTATTGTAATGATCTCATCGTTAACCAACTTGTTTTTGCCTTTCACAATGTTCAGTTCAACGATCGTTTCTGGCCCTGCTGCTCCACAAAAGAAGCAGCTTGCGAATGGGTTCTTCGAGAGGATGTAATAATCTTCATCAGGATCTAAGGCCAATAGGTATCCCTTCAACGCGATCTCTTGTCCTTCGATGGCTTTCACTTTTTCTCCGAAACTTGGGTACAGGAAATTCACCTCTAGTTCCTCCACATAGCGCTCTTCAAAGGTCACATCACCAAGGTCATCCCAAGTGATCTCTCGCTCAGAACTAGCAAGTAAAAGAGGAATGGCCAGCATCAATATGTAGAACTTACTCATCCGTTGATGGGGTCTAAGTTATTACGCACAGTCCTGAATGCAGGAATGCACGCCACCAAAACACTAATCAGCATACATCCTAACAAGATCCATACCTCTTCCGGCAAAATCCCTGTTCGTGTGCTTATAAAGGAGCGTGCGCCTTGCCAATTCGCTGCCAACAGGCCTAATGTTA
>CAZPEQ010000406.1:0-2759 GCA_964585605.1 uncultured Weeksellaceae bacterium
AGGTCTCCATCAAAATCGACATCGCTAATGGAAGGGATGTCCGCAGAACTAACAAAGATGTTCGTTGTGGAGGGTACAAAATTGGATGCTAAGAACGGGGGGCTAACGGTGGTCAATTCAAATGCAAGGTTCCCGCCAGAAGAAATATTGCGAAATACCCGTATCCCGCCAATGGTTGAGGTAAATATGTCAGCCCTGCCATCACAGTCAAAATCGCGCATGAGCACCCAATCCCGCAGTTCTGTAAAAGGCCATACTTCTGCATACTCTGGCGCGAACGAGTAAGAAGTCTGTCCGGGTATGTTGTCATTGACCAGCGGAATGGATGTGTTGCCGTCTCGGTCGAAGATCAATAAGTCCTCAACCCCATCAAAATTCCAGTCGATAGGGGAGAATTGTGTCGCATTCATACCACCCGCCCATGCATAGGGGAAAGGAACACTGTTTTCACTGGCTGCTATATTAAGATCTCGCTCGAGCAAAAAACCGTTTTGCGTTGTTTGAGAAAAACCAGGTAGCGCATGCAGTAAGAGTACTGAAAACAGAGAAACAGAGGTGATCTTAATCATTAAAAAATAGACGTTTACGATCAAGAAGAAGTTGCCTCTCGCCTAAGGAGATACCTGTCCTTGTTCATTCTGTACAAAGGTACGAGCATGTACTTGGCTTAGAAGTCACAAAATCAAGCTAATCGGGTGCTCCAAAAGCCTATATTTGCGCCTCCTTAAACAAAAGCAAGTAAAAGTTATGCAAAATAGAAGCGCTCTATGGATTTTTACGATCCTGTTGGCGTTGGCCTGCTTGTACTCTTTGTCTTTCTCTCTGTTCACATCAGGGTTTGAAAGCGAGGCAAGGGATACAGCTACTTTTCAAACTGACTCAATGCTCGTTACAATGGGTTATGAGTCGCCGTCGGATGCCCCAAGGGCTAAGTCCGATAGCCTTTTTCTGAGGTTTGAGAACAAGTTCATCCGGGCTAATGGCGAACGTGAGATCTTTCCGATCCTAGGGTTTACTTATAACGAATGCAAGGCGAAAGAACTGAATCTAGGTCTTGACCTCAAGGGTGGTATGGCCGTTACCATGGAAGTGAGCATTCCTGAACTTATCGTTAATCTTGCTGACGGCAGCAAGGACACAGAATTCAGAACTGCCATCGCGAACGCGCGAACGGCGCAACTTAGTAGTGACGACCCATTCGTAGACCTGTTTCTGGAGGAATACAACAAGGTAAGTGATAAGCCACAAGGGCTCGCAGCCATTTTCTCAAGTCAAGAGCGCACGCAATTCCCTCGCGAGGGTACGAATGAAGACATTGCCGATGTCCTCAGTGCGGAAGTGGAAACGGCGGTTGATAATACGGAACGTATACTGCGCACCCGAATTGACAAATTCGGAGTTTCTCAACCGAGCATACAGAAGCAGCTTGGCGGCAGGATCGTTATTGAATTGCCTGGGGTAAAGGATAAAGATCGGGTTCGTAAAATACTTCAGGGTACGGCGAATCTGGAGTTTTGGGAGTGTTATGATAACCAAGAGTTCTATTCACGCCTTGAGGATTTGGATACGAAATTGTCGGATGCACTTTATCCGGGTTTTCGAGAAGCACTTGAAAGATCTCTGGATACGACGATCCAAAATCCAGCTGATACGGCTAGTCTCGACACGAGCGCGATTGATGCCGACGTTCCTGTTGATGTAGATGGAGCGGAACAAGCATTGCTCGGAGATGAGAATGTGGAAGGTGATTCAGCTGCACAAACAGGAGATGATTTGGTTGAAGGTGGTGCGCCTGATGATATTACGCCAGAGCAAATAAGAAAGCGTAATCCCCTCTTCAGCGCGCTAAACCCTGCTTTTATAGGCGGGGCAAATGGAGGGTTTAGTCTGGCACAAGGTTCAGTCGTTGGTTATGCCCAGTTGGGAGATACAGCAGATGTGAATCGCTTGTTGTTCGTAAATGCTGAGAAAGCCATTTATTCAAAGGCGGCCGCAAATGCCTTCCCGAAGGATTCTAAGCTCTTGTGGGGAGCCAAAACGGTTCAGCTCAGGGAAGGAGGGCCTCCTCAACTTCCTTTGTATGCGATAAAGGTGCCAAGAAGCGGGAAAGCCAAAATTGACGGTTCCGTGATCACTGACGCAAGCCAAGACTTCGGTATCAATGGAGGTGTCGAAGTTGTCATGCAAATGAATGCCGAAGGTGCGCAAGAGTGGAAGCGCATGACCGGGGATAACATCAAAAAGCAAATAGCGGTGGTTCTGGATAACTTGGTATACAGTGCGCCAACTGTGCAGGCAGAGATTGCCGGAGGACGATCCAGCATTACGCTCGGTTCAGGAGATAACCTAGAAGATCAGTTGGTAGAAGCTGGTGACTTGGCCAACATTTTGAAAGCAGGTGCATTGCCTGCTCCCGCTCGTATCATTGATGAGACGGTCGTAGGGCCTACCTTAGGAGAGAAGAATATCAATAGTGGTTTCCGAAGCTTCCTGATCGCTTTAGTGCTGGTGTTGATTTACATGGTTCTCTACTACGCTGGAGCAGGACTGATCGCGGACATTGCGTTGGTTGCTAACCTTGTATTCTTGATCGGTGCATTGGCCTCCATGCAGGCAGCGCTCACCTTACCTGGTATTGCGGGTATTGTGCTTACAATAGGTATGGCGGTAGATGCTAACGTACTCATATTCGACAGAATACGGGAAGAAATGCGGGCTGGCAAAATGGTCAAATCCGCGGTGGAATTCGGTTATAGTAT
>CAZPEQ010000407.1:0-2754 GCA_964585605.1 uncultured Weeksellaceae bacterium
TCTGATAAATAGGAGGTATTGATAACAAGTCAACTTAGACTGTCCCAAATGCAAGAAGGCCCGCATGCGGGCCTTCTTGCATCTAAAATGTGAGAATACTTACTGTTGAGTACGGTAAAAGAAGTCCTCGCGTGTAATCTGCCCGTTGTTCACTTGATAAACGCCAAGTTCAGACATATTGATACGCTTGCCATCCTTAAACGAAATGTCCATATCGAATGCGATGGTGAAATGGTTGTCGGCCACAATCGGTTCGCTTATTCGACTGCTGTGCACTTCTTGCACACTCTCAGCCCATTGAGCTGATTTTTGGATCACATTGGCTTTGCCCTCGATCAGAGTAGGGGCAGGAGCTGCTTCTGGCTCATAGCTTTGAATGTTCTCCGCGTACAACTCGCTGATCGCATCATCATGTTTTCCTTCTCTGCAAAGCGCAGTTAACCGGTTAGCTACCTCGGCAGTTGTTCTTGTTGCTGTTTCTGTTGACATGGTGTAAGGGGATTGATTAGAATAATGTCACTTGTGAATTGGTAATGTAAGGGTATCCTGATCCGGAACAAAACAAAATGACACCGCTAAATTGTTAAGGTTCGTAAATGAACTCGAGCAACTTGCCCGTGGCGGAATAACTTAAAAAAGCGTCTGTTCTTGTTACGGAACCTTGATCTGTACTACGGACAACGACAGATTTTTGGAGGCCCTTGGTTTTGATCACCAGATCCCAATCTCTCCACGATGAGCGCTCATTGTAATGTATCAAGTTTCCAACTTGGTCATACTCGTACGTTTTGACAAGCTCGTCATGTGGTTCGTAAAAGAAACGCTCTGTGCTTTTTTCGATTTGCTTTTGCTGGTTATAGCTGTAGTTGATGGTTCGTGTTCCTTCAACGTTATGAAATAAGGTCTCGTTTTCAAGCAGCCCATTTTTGGTATGCCAGTAAGATTGAACTTGCAAGAATTGACCATTAACTGAATCTCTTTGTTCAACAAGTTGGCCGGATCGGTCATACCGTAGATCAGTGGTTTTGATCGAACTGCGCTGTCGCACTGTAGTGCGCTTGAGTTCGCCACCTGTGTTGTATTCATACACCCTTCGTATCGTATCGGTCTCTGATATGAACGTCCGATCAAGCTCTTGGCAATCCGTGTTGTAGTTGATGGTCTTCGTTCCCTTTCCCAGACCGCTGAAGGTGATACGGGAAGGGAATGGACATTCTTGATATTCGTAGGTGGAAACGAACTTTCCTGTTGGAGTGAAGAGTGATTCTTCCGCAATACGTCCTTGTTTGTCAAATCGAGTAGAACTGATCATACGGTCTGTTTGCAGATCGATCTTCTCTATGCGAAGCAGTTGGCCCAAACTATCGCGGTAATGCGTTTCGCGGTAAGCCAGTTCTCCTGAATTGTAGGATTCAGACAACAAACTGTCCCGCTTATCATAGGAGAATTTCCGTGTATGCGCTTCTCCAAATAACCAGGATAAAGGAATCGGCTCTTCTTGGATGTTAAGCTCCTGTGCAACAAGCGAACAGGTTGACAGTAGAAAGCAGAAAAGCCAAATGTGCTTCATAAACGAGGAAGTTCAGAGCGCATGTAGTTCAGTATGCACACGAGCAAATATCAGAAAATCGAAATTGAATTGTAACCTTTCTTCATCGCTATTCGATATAAACTATCCGTCGTCTTCCCACTCACGATGGATCACAAGTTGCCGAGCTACTCCTCACAAAGTTAACGGCAACATTTCCAAAATCATTGGCGTGTGACCACGTGGGAAAGGAAGGTTAAGACCCGACGCCCACTGAAAATGCAAAAGGTAAAAGCAGATCTTGCAAGTAAATCGCCGCTCGGCATCGTAGCCCGCTCTCTGGCGGTCGAATCTAACTTAAGCGACAATATACTCCTGCCTGATCCTATTATTGCATTAGATGATCTGCGTGAATTACGTTTTGCGTTAGAAGCCGCGATCAGTGAAAGTGAAAGAACAGATTCGGATGATGCTGCGCGTAATGTTCTTACGCAAGCTTCATTACTGCGTGATTGTCTTGAACTACTTGCCGATCAAGTGAACGAAGTGGCCCTTGGTGATATAAATATCCTTGGGCACTCAGGTTTCCCCATTGATAAAGCACCGGTAAACGCGAAGCAACTGATGCCTCCGAACGAAATTGAAACACGGGTAAGTAGTGCACGTGGTACGATAGAGTTAGTTTGGAAGCCCATAAGTGGTGCGTATTCCTATCAGATCTTTGTGACGGATAAAGATCCGAACGACGAGAGCGCTTGGTATCCGATCGGCGTTACAAGTAAGACAGAACATTTGGTGAACGAATTGGAAAGTGCACGTTTCTATTGGTTCCGATTAACCGCAATAGGCGCTGAAGGCGAAAGTGATCAGGGCCGTTTCGCAAGGGGCATTGCCGCCTAGAACAGCAACATCGCTCTTCAAAGACCTTTTTAGAGCTAGTTGGGCATTCTCTCCTTGTCTCACATCACCCCCGGGGTCAAAGCCTGTACGTTGGCTACCCCGGGGATTGGTGATTTAAGACGAGAAAGTTGAAACTAGAAAAAAGAAACTGGAAAAAATGAACTGCGGCTGGCAGTACTCTCTGCCCTTGCATACGGTACTTGCTTGCATACGGTACTTGATTCGGGTCACGGTATCAACTTGGACTGAAGGTCTTCTTGGGATCCGTTCCACACATTCAAGTCTACATGCGTTCCAATACCCGAAGCAATACCACGATCTGAAAA
>CAZPEQ010000408.1:0-2724 GCA_964585605.1 uncultured Weeksellaceae bacterium
GTCAGTGATACGATTACACTTTGCAGCGTGGGCAATCCAACGGCGTTGTTCAACCTACTTGGTGGCACACCTGATCCGGGTGGTGTCTGGACAGATCCGAATGGGAACAGCGTCAGCGGGCTACTTGACCCCGCAGTTGATCCTCCGGGAACGTACACTTATACCTTGAATGTTCCCCTTCCCTGCACGAGTGTTAGTTCGGCAATCACTGTGCTAATTAATACGCCGCCTGATCCCGGGGTAGATGCGTCATTGACCTTGTGCAATACAGGAACCATTCTCGACCTGTTCAACGCGTTAGGAGGCAGTCCAGATAATGGAGGTACTTGGACCGATCCAAATGGCAATGCATTCAGCAATCTGTTTGACCCAAGTGTAGACCTTGCAGGTATATATACCTACACCGTTCAGGGCACTAATCCATGTCCTGACCTTAGCGCAACCGTTTCCATTACACTGATCGGCGTCCCTGACCCTGGCATGGACGCTTTCTTGAACCTCTGTTTCATCGGGCCGCAGGCGAACTTATTCCCCGCGCTTGGAGGCAATCCAAATCTTGGCGGCTCTTGGACTGACCCAAATGGGAACGTGAGCAACGGGACCTTCAATCCATCAACGGGTCAACCGGGGAATTACGTCTACACAGTGGCAGGAATGGCTCCATGTCCTTCAGTTTCCGCGGTGGTCACCGTTAATGTGCTTGCCAATCCTGACGCCGGTTTGAATGGTAGTGTCACCGTTTGCGGAAATGATCCTCCATTAGATCTTTACAATGCACTGCTGGGAACACCTGACCCAGGAGGTGATTGGTATGACCCAAGTGGCAGTTTGCTTTCCGGACCATTCAATCCAACGGTTGATCCTCCTGGCACTTACACTTACGTATTAAGTGTGCCTGCGCCATGTATCAATGACACCGCTTCTGTGAACGTAGTCATCGTTACACCTCCTAACCCTGGTCTTAATGATACCATCGTGGTATGTGAGAACGGAGCCCCATTTGACCTGTTCAACCTGTTAGGAGGAAGTCCTGATCTTGGTGGGTCTTGGACTGATCCGAATGGCAGCGCATATGGCACTGCGCTGTTCGATCCTGGCAACAGTATTCCTGGCAACTACACGTACACTGTATCCGGCGTTTCACCATGCGCAGATACGTTCGCTCATGTAACGGTAGTTGTTGAGCCATTGCCTAATGCGGGGCAAAATGGAACGATTACGATATGTCCTGAAAATCCTGTAGTGGACCTCTTTACTATTCTTGTTGGCGCGCCAGATACGGGAGGAGTTTGGACAAATCCGAATGGGCAAGTTTCCTCGGGCATGTATGACCCGGCAAGTGATCCAGCGGGCGTATACACATACACCATCAATTTCACAACAACTTGCCCGAATGGTTCAGCCACCGCCACGGCAACGGTTTACAATGTGATTCCACCTGATGCTGGAGTCGACTCCGTAAGTTGCGGACTGAGTTACACGTTCGATCCTTCTGGAATGTGGAGTAGTGGAATTTGGACGGGAGCAGTAGGCAACAGTTTCGACGATGCCACATTGCCCAACGCAACGGTTACTGTTCCTCAAGGGGGCGCATACACATTTGTGTGGAGCATCCAAAGCCCGAACGGCTGCGCAAGTTCGGATAGTCTCGTAGTTGTATTTACGGATAGTATTCAACCCAACATGCTAACAACCGATAACATTTGTTGGAGTTACTGCGCGGGGGAAGCACGTGCAAGTTGGACAGGGGGCAATATGAATTCAAACAGCCCTCACTTTATTTGGAGTGGCGGAATTGCAGGAATCAATGACAGTGTTGCTTACAACTTATGCGCAGGGCAATACATGGTAACCATAGCAGATACCAATGGGTGTTTTGCAAATCAACCTTTTTCTATACTTGAGCCGCCTCAATTGATTATTGACCAAGTCCTTCATTTAGATGAAACTTGCCCAGGTGATTGTGATGGTTCGATCACCGTGGTTGATCCGCAAGGTTCTCTCTATAGTTATGACGGTGGTGCTACTTTCACGGCGTTCTCTTATGCGAACAACCTATGCCCCGGTCAATACAACATTGTTATGCAAGACAGTGTTGGCTGTTCAACAAGCGCGATCGGTGTGATAGGTAGTCCTCCGCAGGTGGTTGCTGGATTCCATACTACACCGGACACAGTGCTAACCAATGATACGGAGGTTCAATTCTTCAATACGAGTCTGAACGGTATCACATATTCATGGGATATTGCGGGTATTTACTCGTCCGTAAATACGGACGTAAGCTATACGTTCCCAAGTGCGTTAGGTGATACTTACGACGTGTGTTTGACAGCTGAAGATGCTAATGGGTGTACTGATGAGTTTTGCAATGAACTTGTTGTACTGGATGTTTTACAGGTATGGGTGCCCAACACGTTCACGCCTGATGGGAATGGTATTAACGAAACATTCAGTCCTGTTTTCAATGGTGGATGGGTTAGTGAATACCAATTCCTGATCTTCGACCGATGGGGTAACTTGATCTTTGACACCGAAGTTCCAGGTCAGCCATGGGATGGCTCGTATAAAGGACAATTGGTGCAGGAAGGTGTTTACGATGAGTTTGTCGAGAAACTGAAAGATGTCGTTGGCACGTTCAAAATAGGCGACGGGATGGACGAGACCTCTACGCATGGCCCTGTGATTACTCGCAGGGCGCTCGAAGACATCAAGTCAATGGTGGAC
>CAZPEQ010000409.1:0-2718 GCA_964585605.1 uncultured Weeksellaceae bacterium
CTGTATTAACCACGTTCACAGTTGCCCAGTAGGAACCGTCGACCAAAGCAATACCGCTGCCGGGTGGGTAAGAAATGGAGTACTCTATTGAATCAACGCTCATCACACCAAGCTCCAGATCATGGGTTAGCGAATTGCTCGTTCCGCCGACCGAGAAATTGCGAATGCTTGCCGCTTTTGCCTGAAACGTTGCAGATGCCCCAGCGAATGTTACAGTGGTGTCTTCCAAGTACATATCTCTCGTAGCCCATCCTGGTGCATGATTCAATACACTTGTTTGGAGAATGTTGAGGTGTTGATCCGTCAGTGTTAAGGTATTGCCAGTTGATACAGCGACCAGGGTATCGAAGCCGGACCAGAGATAAGGAGCTCCTGCGGCTATAGGTTGGCTGATACCAGTTCTGTCCAAGGAGTCGTTCAGAAGTAGGAGCGAATCGCTAGTGATGCATAGCAGATTTCCATTTGGCATGCGCTCCACGCCCTGAACATCGGCTATCGCAATTGAATCACTAATGGTACCGCTATTCTGAACGACTTGAATACCAACATTATCTAACCATAGCAGTTGCCCTTCAAGCAGAGCAGGTCTAGTTGACGCGTTAGGGAGGGGTAGTTGCGCATGGAAAATTCCGTTGTGATCTAAAGTGACCACGCTGTCCTGCCCCCACACAGCGATCAATGAATCGCTGAAAACGACTTGAGGAAATCCCCAAACCGAAAACGTATCAACCCGGATCACTTGGTTGTTCATGATCCGTTGCAGATGCACAGGTACCAAACCTATAACATCACAAGGAGCTTGAGTGCCAAACAGCACTAGACTTCCGTCTGATAGTTGCTCTACGCGTGTGATCAATTCGGGTTCCGAAGCATCGTTGGTCAACGAGTCTTCACTCAGCACGTTGCCGAATTGGTCAATTTCTACAAGTAAGGATTCAACTCTCCCAGCGCCACCGTTCTGATGACGAATATCCAGACACGCAAAATTGCCATTGGCGAGTTGAACGATATCTACATAAGTGGATTGAAGTTCGTGCTGGATCGCATGATCATAAAATTGCCCAATGGCGGGTTGGATATAGCCCGTGATGCACAGAAATGTTACCAAGAAAAGTTTCATACGTCGATCAGCGTTCATTCATTCTTTGACCCATTTACCTTGCCAAACGGCACCTTGCTCACCGGTAATAATCATTTGATATAGGCCAGCTGGTAGTTCATGCGTGGTATAGCTGATCATAGCTGAACCCGTTCGCGTTACCTGTTGAGCATGTAAGCGTTTACCTTGCATATCATACACCTGAAAAACGCCAGTGCGTAATTCTGTGGGCAGGGTGATGCCAACTACTTCTTGACCAGGATTAGGGTAAATTGAAAGTGAGCTCCTGCCAGTGTCGTCATCTAATTCGGTGACCGCTAAAAGGATGTTGTTCACACACCCTGGATAATCAGGATTACTCAGTGCTAGGCCGATAGAATTCTCAAAACAGCTTAAGCGTGTAGAATCGGGAAAACTATGAGTGTCAGTAAATTGGGCACCTAGAATGCTTGGCGCGAGCGGGCCGTATATGCTTCCTATACCTTCTATCCAAACATCTGTGCTTGTAGCTGCCACGGAAGCGGCAAGAGTGTCAAACCAGATTCGTTTATGCGATGCTCCTTGGAGCAATATGCTATCAACGCGCACTACATGATGATAAGCTCCGGTGCTCTGCACGTACATCGTATCTCCGATGTCAAAAGAGTAATCATATATGGTGTCCAACACTCCGGTCGGCGATAAGAAGAGGCCCAATGAGTCGCTCTGTCGTACATATCCTACTTCACTGGTTAAGCCAGATCCATGATCGAATTCTTGAACGCCTCTCCATTGAACTCCAGCGATGAGTGTATCAGTAGGCAATGTAAATTCAAGCGTGCGTGTCTCGGTTTGCAAGGTTGGTGAACCAATAAAAGCTGAACGTGCTACGTACCAAGTTGATGTGCTGTCATTGAATGCTGCAATTGCTTGACCAAAGACGGTATTGAATACGATCATGCATTGCAGCAATAGAAAAAACCTTATTCCCTTACCCATTTTCCTATCCACTTTTTGCCTTTGTCAGTAAGCATGATGCACGTATACGACCCCTGCGATAGTACCTCGGTATTGAAGTGATGGATTCCAGTAGCATTTTGGTGAAGGACTTCTTTATGGACCAATTGGCCTTGTTGGTCAAAGACTTGAAAAACACCGTGATGCATTGCGAATGGTAAGGCGATGTTCACCACTTCGCTCCCTGGATTAGGATAGAGTGCCAATGCACGTTCAGTCGCATGCAAGGGACTGATATTTGTGATTAGCTCGCTGCATAACATCGAATCTCCTATAGCGAGCTGGCCATCGGTATAACTGCATATTGGACCTCCGCTGACAACGCCAAGAGATGAATAGAGCCGATCAATGGGTAAAAGCATCCACCCAAGTGTACCTATCCGTTCCAAGATCGTGTCTTGCTCCGTGTACAAGGTTCCCAAATTGTCTTCTAGCGTGAACAAGACCTCTAAACCTCTTAACGACACACCCTGTATAATCGTTGTGAAGGTATCCGTTACAGTGCAGCGTTGTTCAGGCGGAAAAATAGACATGGGCATATCCGCCAATACCCACTCATCGCCAGGTACCGCACTCATATGGTATAACGTGTCAGCCATATTCTGATGCGGTACGTAAATCCA
>CAZPEQ010000410.1:0-2703 GCA_964585605.1 uncultured Weeksellaceae bacterium
TGAGCATCAATTTGGGGAACCTCTCTTCAAGCAACTCGATGAGAAAGACAGGCACCTAATCCGTACGCTTCATCTTCCAATTACTGAGGAGTGGAAAGAATTTGATGAACAAATACTATCGCTTGCTAAACTGACAACTGACTCACTGAACGTAAGCCTTCTCAGCAAGCAAACTGGTAAAAAGATAAATGAGATTGGACGTGATGGTAAGGAGATTAAGGGCAGCATGGGGCTATTTTTTGAATTTCTACACCTACCCGGATTGAGTGGCATTGATGCTGAGAGAGTCATTACTCCTTTCAACAACGTCCAATCATTGAGGTCTTCCAGTGCCGCCCATCGAAAAGGCAAATCGCTTGATAAAAAAATAGCAAAAGCAGGTATAGAAAACCTAAGTAAGGAAAAACAGATCAAGTCAATAATCCTTGATTTGACCAGCATGTTCAGAACACTGAGCAAAATACTAGATGAAGCAAAAAGTGCCTAACAATCGATATATCCAACGGCCGCGCAAATCCAACGCGCAAGCCAAGCCGCTGGCCACATCGGTGATACGTTGTGGTGCATCCGCGAACATGCTTTAACACTCAGTAACATCAAATTTGCCAAGTCGAAAAATGGCCTTACATTTGTATCCGATAGGATACACTAATAAATGTTCACTGCCGAAAAGACGTCCGATTTTGACAAGTGGATGAGAAAGCTCAAAGACCGGAAGGCAAAGGCGAAAATCCTCTTCCGAATCCAGAAGCTAGAGGCAGATGAACATTTTGGTGACTGCGGCCCAGTCGGTGATGGAATCAGCGAAATGCGAATTCACTATGGCAAAGGCTACAGAGTATACTTCAAAGGAAAGGGAAACAAAATTGTCGTGCTCTTGGTCGGTGGAAGCAAATCAACCCAGCAAAAGGATATTAAAAAGGCCAAGGAGATCTGGAGCAGACTAAAGGACGAATAGAATGGCGACTAGCAAATTTGACATAGCGGATTATCTGGACAGCAATGAGATGATCGCTGAATACCTGAACACCGTTCTTGAAGATGGTGACAGTTCGGACTTGATCGTAGCCATTGGCCATATCGCGAAGGCCATAGGAATGAGCAAAATCGCAGAACAAACAGGCATGAGCCGACCAAGTCTTTATAAAGCGTTGTCAGATGGTGCAAAACCGCAGTTTGGAACAATTATGAAGGTACTGCGCGCAATAGGCGGACAGATAAACGTGAAACCGATGTCAGCCTGAAAAACGACACTACAACAAGGCATATATTGCATGGCCTCCTATCGTCAGCCACGACAACATATGCAGGCCGTTAGGGGGTTCGACAATCGTTGTACATAGTAGATATAAGTGAAAGGTATTGCACCATAAGCGAGGACTGAAGGTGCAACTGAAGTGGCGCTCTTCTCTTTAATAGATTTACCCCATGCAAATACGAGAAGCAGGGAACAACGACCTCGAGCAACTAGCAGCCTTGTTCAATGGGTACCGTGTGTTCTATCGGAAAGAGTCGGAACTGGAAGCTGCAAGGAACTTTTTGTCAGAACGATTCGAGAACGGAGATTCCAAGATCTACGTGTGCGATATGGGGGCGGGGCAATTGGCTGGTTTCGTGCAACTATATCCTTTGTTCTCCTCAACGCGCATGCGCAAGGCGTGGTTGCTCAATGACTTGTTTGTTGATGGGGCATTTCGCGGGAAAGGCATTTCGGTTCAGCTCATTGAACGAGCGAAGCAATTGGTGCGCGAGTCGGAAGCTTTTGGCATGTTCTTAGAAACGGAGAAATCGAATGCGATCGGAAATAGCTTGTACCCGAGAACGGGGTTTCAGTTGAACGAAGCCTCAAATTATTACGAATGGACAGCGTGAACTAACAGCTGGGCTGAGTTAATGCAGGTGAACGGGTTACTCAAGTGCTGCTTCTGGATATAACTTTACTTCAGTGGCATTCACCAAACAAGACGATGAAACCCTTAAGATCTTTCGCATGCTGGCTAGCTGCCCTTGGAGGATTGTTCACGGGCAGCGCGCAGGAACAAGTGTTTTACTGCAGCAACGCGACGGGCACGTTTCAAGTTTATGTGAAGGACGTAGCTTCTGGCCAGGTTGATACGATCACGTCAAATAACAACTTCAATTATTGGTGGTCAGAACCTTCTCCTGATGGGAGTGAGCTGTTGCTCATGCGCAGCCCGGTTGGTGTTGGCATAGAAACGCAGTTCGATTACGATTCCTGTCAAATGGTAAAAACCAACGTGGATGGATCCAATGAAATGATACTGCTTGATCACCACGCGAATGGGTGGACCGCTTTTGGCAATCCGCATTGGCACCCGACGGAAGACCGAATACTCCTGCTTGCGCAACCAACGAACGAGTTTTTCCTGTTCACCATTGAAACGGATGGGAGCAACCCAACACAACTAACATCGGTGTTCTCGATCGATCCGCACTGGTCGCATGCCGGAGATAAGATCGTTTTCATTGGTATAAATCCCAATCCAACGCCTCCCTTGCCAAGTGTGGATGACTTTGAGGTGTTCACAGCCGATTATGATGTACTGCTCAATGCCGTTTCTGGTATTCAGCAGCTTACTGATGATACACGTCGAGACCAAGATCCTTGCTTTGCGCCAGATGATGGCCTTATCGCTTTTTCTTCGGCGGATAATATCACCTTAAGTGTAGCGCGGATCACGG
>CAZPEQ010000411.1:0-2698 GCA_964585605.1 uncultured Weeksellaceae bacterium
TGGTCACATACTGGTCGTTATCTGGCCAAACTTGGTGCGTATGCAAGGCCACCAAATCTCCTTCCGCAATGCAACGAACGAACTCGATCGACTTGTTCGGGTACTCGCGCTGCATGCGGTCGAAGTAATCGATGAACCCCTGCAGTCCATCTGCCACATCTGGGTTGTGTTGAATGTATTGGTTCCCGATGTATTTCTCTACCGCTTCTTTGGGTCTTCCCTCGTACGCCATCTTGTAGAATGCGATGGCGTTGGTTTTGTTCTGTTCTAGGTTCATTTGAATCCGGCGTCACTGAAAAAGTTACTTAGGCGTAAATTTCCTTCGCCTCCTGATCTGGCAGCAAATTAAGACTTGCACAATTAGGGTTGTACTCTTTCAATAAAACGACCATGCGCTCTACAGCCGTTGAGTCGTTTCCCTTATCACCAGCTCTCCATCGTCAAACCGTTCAATTTTCTCACAAAAACCATCTATGTGATAATCGTAAAATGTCGAGCTCTCCCATTTCCTTCCACCATCCGATCGATCGCTAATCTTATCGATTCGAACCACTCTTCCTTTCTCGTCATATTCCTTTCTGATGGAGACCGTTAAATAGGGCAAGGATCCCTCATCACACTTATAGTAACGGACGATTACAGAGTCATTCGATAAATATAAATATCTCCTCACCTCACATTGGCCGACTTCGTCCCAATCACATGACCTATCTATTGAAGAACAGCGTGCAGACCACCGCTCATTAAGATAGCCACCTCTGTACGCGTACTTATACATGAATCCGCTCTGAATAGTATCTTTCTTTCGGCCCCAGAACCCAAGAATTTCCACGACCGAGTCACCCTCGCTAACCACAACATCCTTGGTATTGAAAAAGCTAGTAGACCCACCTGATCTTATTTTTCCATTACGGCTGCAGTCTTCCCAGGTACCGTCACCATATAGCTTAAAGTATGATCTCCACGCCCGCCTTTTAGGAGGCATTTCTAGCACGACCTGAACAACATCCCCTTGTTTTCGAAATTCACAATTGTACAAATATTCCAAGCTCCCATCTTCGCTCTCAAAAGCCGATTCAAATTGTTTTACAAAAGCGCCATCCGTTTGCTCGAACAAACGATTAATGCTATCAAGCTGCATCTCTTCCAAAGCAAGGCTAGTATGATACCTCTGTCCCTTCACGATTAGTGCGCAGAACGCGAGCAATAAAGCCAATAACAGTTTCATCCTAGTGCCTTACTTGGCTTGCGTTCGTTACGATAACAAGTCTCCCTTATCTCTTTCTCTGGCAGCAAATTCAGACTTGCCGCAGTTGGGGAGAGCCTTGACCGGGCATAGGCATAGTTGCTGTTGGACGCCGTTTTCATTCGTCAACTCTATGCGGGTATAGCTTCCGAATATAGTCTTTGTCTCCTTCCGCTAACCCTTCGTAAGCTTGTCCAAATCGAGATTGAGCTTCCTTTTCTCTGAGTTCTGAATAGACCGAGATAATCAACTCCTGAATCTGAACGTAAGAGGAGTACGATGTTCCTGGCTCGTTGTTGAATTTTATTGTGTGCCTTGCATTGTGCTCCGCGATAAACGCTATCAACATTTGCCTCAAGTGCTTTTCGTCAATTTCCTTTTCGTTTACAATAATCTTATCGGCGGAGGTGACAAGTAATTGAAAGCTTACGAAATCCTCGTACTCTGGTTCTTTTTTCCGAGGAAAAACCTTGACTATGCCTCTGCCCGTGTTACTAGTATATGCAAGGCTCAACAGCGCAAGTGACTTGTAGAATTCATTATTAAAGTCAGTTGAATCGAGAATGGAAATTATCTTCTCGGCGACTAGTGAAGGGGAAAGATTTACTTCTGACCCCAGCTCATCCATAGCCATTGATAGCCTGTAGTATTTGGACGACACTAAGCTTAACGAGTCTATTCTATCTCCTTTCGTTAGACATGCAGGTGAGAAATAGTCCCCTTGATTGACACTGTATAGCGTTTCAAATTCTACTTGATCGATGTAGACCGGGACACGATTTAATTCGACTATTTTTTCATAGACCTCGTAGTATGAGCCTCCCGAGGTTGATTTCAACGACCCATTGCCTACAAGATGAGTTTCAAGTTTTTTTAGCTCCGAATTCAAGTCTATTCCTTTATCAGCATAGCTTTCCTGTAAGCAATCCAACAGGATTTCTTCAAGGTTTGGTGAATACGCTCCACAGGAAGTGAAAATTCCTATTCCCAATATCAGTGATTGTATCCTCTTCATTTCAACGGCGTCCGATTACCAAAGCTACGCACCTTGCCTTGGCAGCATACAGTACACCTTCGCTTAAGGTATGACGCGAGCGTGGGGTACGAGCAATTGCTCTACATCCTAAAACGTTGAACATCCAATGCAGCCTTTTCCCTTTTTAATGGTGGTACCGTGATCATATATCGTGAATTCCACCCGGCGATACCACCATTTTCCATGTCTTTTCTTGCGCGCATCGTATTTGCCTCTAGATGTTTCGCGCCCGCCTTTATCATAGGAGATCCATAAGCCCACCTTCTTCGTTCTTGAACTGCTAAGATGCTTTAGGCTTCCATTCGCGTAATAATGCGCCCAATTGCAGGTATCTCCGTCTACAATCGTGTCGCACTTTATAGCTTGACCAAATCCAGCAGCGCTGAGAAGAGGAACAAAAAACAGAAGTATGATTA
>CAZPEQ010000412.1:0-2692 GCA_964585605.1 uncultured Weeksellaceae bacterium
GATTGGTCAAAGCAGGGGTTGCCGTTACTGTGGGCGTTTTAGAAGAAGCGTGTAGGGCCAATGACCCAAGTTTCTACTATGCGCAAGAGAGTAAACTTCCATACGTAACCCTGAAATGGGCGCAATCCGCCGATGGGTTTGTGGCGCCTCACGACCAAGTTCCTGGAAGTTCTGTTCGCTTGACCGCTCCTGAAACCGACGTGCTCACACATTCTTGGCGAGCGGAGCACCAAGCCATATTGATTGGAAGCAGGACCGCATTGCAAGATGACCCTCAGTTAAACGTCAGACACGTCAATGGCCAAGATCCGATCAGGTTGCTCTTAGACCGAAATGGCATTGTGCCGGATACCCGTAAATTATTTGATGGTTCGGTTGAAACATGGGTATTTGGCAAGTCCGCATCTCCTCATGTCAAGCAAATTGAAGCAAGCGAGACCCCCATAAACCAGATCCTACAAACAGCATATGCAGCAGGCATCCATTCGATATACGTTGAAGGAGGCAGTGAATTACTCAGTCATTTTCTGAATGCGGATCGATGGAATGAAGTACGCGTAATACAGACCCCACATAAGTTAAAAGCGGGTGTTCCCGCTCCTGCATTTAAGGGTCTTCCCTCTCTAACGAAAGGATCAGGGCCGGACATGATCTCCATATATCACCATGGCTGATGTCCATTCATACTTAACGATCACTGGGCAAAGTGAAAGCTTGTATAAGGAGAAAGGAAGCAAGTTCATTGGATATGCATTCCCCGTAAGGGATGAACCTGACTTCAAGGACGGACTTGCGCGTATCAAGAAGACACATTTTCAGGCCAGGCATCATTGCTTCGCGCTCGTGTTGGGAGAAGACGGGGGCTTTTTCAAGGCTAATGATGATGGGGAACCTAATGGGACTGCAGGTAGGCCCATTCTGGCTCCGATACAAGGGAAAGTATTAACTAATACCGCAGTTGTCGTAGTTCGCTACTTCGGCGGCACTAAACTGGGTAAAGGAGGATTGGTGCGCGCCTATGGCACTGCTGCGAAAGAAGCGCTCAAACTGGCTACGGTTAAAGAGGTGCATCTATTGACTCCTCTTACGATACAGGCCACCATCTCTGTCGGCGAAAAATTTCGTGGGCATATTCTAGAACTTGGTGGCGAGATCGTGGGTGCCGAATATGGCAATGGGATGAGCCTTCGTTTCAACTTACCAAAAAAGCATGTAGCAAGACTGGTGAAGCAATGCACCGATCAGGGTATTGACATTAAATCAGATCAAGCTTCCTAAGAATTGAATCTGGTGCGCGCTTCGGTTTTCCGGTGATTTTATCGACAAACACTAGTATAGTACTCGCCTCATTCAGCAACTTGCCTTTCGATCCGTAAACCCGATAGGCGAACTGGATACGTGCATTTCCACATTCCAGCAGATCAGTCTTGATGGTAAGTAGGTCATCGTACTTGGCAGGGGCCAAATACTTTACTTGGAGATCTCGCACGGGTAAGGCCGTTCCCTCCTCTTCCAATTGCTGATAAGGAATGCCTAGTTCCCTTAGCATCTCTACTCGAGCGACCTCGAAATATTGTGCGTAATTACCATAATAGACGTAGCCCATTTGATCCGTCTCTCCGTAACGTACTCGAATCTGGACCTCAGATGAGTGAATAACCGCCATAAAGCAAAGGTACCGGTCTTATCTTCAAACCCTTCTGCCCTTGAAACGCAGGAATACGAGGCATCTCACATTTTTTACGTACCTTAGAAAGCTTGCTCTCAAAAGGTCAAAACAGCCCAACTCATTGTAATGCGCGTACTTCTCACTAATCGGGGTTCCTCATTGACCAGACATTCTGGATTTAGGGTGGTCTCGTTTCAACTTTTCAACATTTTTAGGAATTCCCACATAAATTCGGCATACAAGCAAATGGCTGATTTTACTGATACTACAGAGAATCGGACAATAATTGTCAGTATCGAAATAAAAAACTTGACTTGCAATAGGCTTGACAATTTTTTATTCAGAATTTTACGTTCATATTTGTCGCCTTGTTCGAGTGTTCCGCCAGAACTTGAGTCTGGAGCTCGACAGATTTGTTTCACAAACCCGATGACCTTACGTTAAAACACACCTTATGAAAGACCACGAAAAAGTTTGGGCAAGGTGCATTGAGGTGATCAAAGACAATGTGAATTCACAAAGTTTCAAGACTTGGTTCGAACCGATCAAGTCTGTAAAGTTGAAAAGCAAAGTCTTGACCATCCAAGTGCCGTCTCAGTTTTTTTACGAGTGGTTGGAGGAGCATTATATCGGGCTTTTAAAGAAGACTATTCGCAAAGAGTTAGGCAAGGACGGCAGGTTAGAGTACTCCATTATCATGGACAACGAATACCACCGTGCCCGACCTCTTGCTGTTAAAGTTCCCACCAGCAGCACGCACGAAGCGAAGAACCCCCCCGTGCAACTTCCGGCGGATGTTTCTGAAAGTCCGATCAAGAATCCTTTCATCATTCCAGGGTTGAAGAAGATTAAAGTTGAATCTCATCTCAATCCGAACTACTCCTTTGACACCTTCATTGAAGGAGACTGTAACCGCTTAGCCCGTTCAGCGGGATATGCAGTTGCGCAAAAACCTGGAGGTACCGCATTTAACCCACTCCTCATATATGGAGGTGTAGGTTTAGGAAAAACACATTTGGCTCA
>CAZPEQ010000413.1:0-2690 GCA_964585605.1 uncultured Weeksellaceae bacterium
AAGCCTTGCACGATGCAGCTGCCTCCACAGAAAAAGAGTTTTACTTGGTGGAAGGGGCAGGTCATAATAATGTGGCGAATATGGGAGGTACTGCTTACCAGAAAAAATTGGAACTCTTCATTAACCAACATGTCGATCAACGACTGAATGAATGACGTACTTCTTGTAGTACATTCACCCCACGACGTATAAATCATGTACGTACAAAAGAACCTAAGTCTAAAAAGCGTACTCGTCTTTTCTGGCATGCACATGGCCTGGCTCACCCTGTGGGCAAGCTTGGTCACCATTGTGTATCAAACAACAAAATGGGAATGGATGCCTGTTCCCTGGTTACCTGTATCTGTGATCGGAACAGCAGTAGCCTTTTATATAGGCTTTAAGAATAACCAGTCGTATGACAGACTTTGGGAAGCTCGTAAGATCTGGGGAGGTATTGTCAATACAAGTCGCGCATGGGGTATTGGCATCAGAGCATTCGTACAAGATCGATCTGTTGAAGGCGCCGTTCCCCAGAACGAGTTACGGGCGATCCAACAACGGATCATTTATCGCCATCTCGCCTGGCTGTATGCACTGAGGAGCCAGTTATTGGTTCCCACCTCTTGGGAACATATCAATCAGAACAAGCTCGTAGCACGAGTGGCACGAAAAAGGCAAGGCGAATATGGTGTTGGGTTGTTTGAAGATGAGGTCACCTTAGTAGAATTACACTTGTTCTTAGAAGAAGAAGAGCATGATAAAGTGGTCCAATGCCAGAACACGGCAACGCAATTGATAGACAGTCAAGCGCAAGATTTGGCCGATCTGCATCGGAAAGACCTGATCGACGACTTCCGGCATATGGAATTGCAAAACCTGTTGAACACTCTTTATGAGCACCAGGGCAAATGTGAACGCATCAAAAAATTCCCTTTGCCAAGGCAGTACGCTGGAATGAGCCTGATCTTCACCAGTATTTTCATTTTCTTATTGCCTTTTGGCATGGTGGGCCAATTCAATTCGCTTCATGCTTTCGGCCCTTACGTAGCAGTGCTTTGTACCGTATTGATCAGTTGGATCTACCTCATGATGGAGTTAGTGGGTGATTACTCCGAGAATCCATTTGAAGGTATGGCCAATGACATTCCCATGTTGTCTTTGTGTCGTACCATAGAGATCGACCTTCGAGAAATGCTGGGAGAGACCGATCTTCCTCCCGCAATCGAACCTGTGAACAACATCTTAATGTAATTCCCTGCCTCGTTCAGCGTTACCTTAGCAGCAGATGCCCATAGAGCGCAAGAATTATCAAGGTCTCAGCAAATTAGAGTTTAAAGCCAAACAAGTAGTGGAAGGTTTTATTGTTGGCATAGATATAAGTCCCAACAATTTCTTTCACCGAAATCATTACTAGCCGGTTCGGCCTGATCAATGCGATCGAACAACACACTTGTTAACCTGAATACTGTTTTCAACAGAAAGTGTCTATTAATCCTTGGGATAATCGCCATTCCCTGCATTGGAAACGGACAAAACTCTCAAGCCTTCGCGAAAGCGATTCAGCTGGTTCACACTCATTTCCCTATACAAGAAACCGCGTTTGAAGAAGATTTTACCGAAGCCTATACCCTTCCTTCCGGCAAGCTCGTTGTGATTACAACCTCTGCTAATGATTCAAGTATCTATGGTCCTGTTACGGAAGAACTGTTTTCTTTGGATTGTTATTTGGCAGTGGTTGACACGACTACTATGCGTATTGAACAAGATTATTTTGAATCTGCCGACTCCTTGGAATGGCATTCCGACGCCATACGTCTTACCAGTATTCAGCTCCTTCCTAACATTACATTTTGCGATAGTTCGGTCGTTTCTTTTGGTCTCGAAGCCACATTTATTGGAAGCTCTAAACCCAACCCTTATTTCAGCACGATGCGCATGCACTTTATGGAGGCAGGAGATACGCTGATAAAGGTGTTCGAGGATCACGCGTTCGTGGTGGAGTATGGCGAATGGGATACGAGCTGCGCAGGCTTCTTTGTTGCGAAGTCAAAAAGCATTAAATTCCTTGACGCGAGCCCCTCCCCTTGCCAAGACATGATCATTACAACACAAACTGTGGAAGAAAAGAACACCCCAGATCCTATTTCCAGGGATTGCGAGACGATTGTGACGGATAGGATTGTGGAAACGGAACGCTGGATCTATGATCAGCGACTACGGATTTACCAGCGCAGCGTGCAACACTGATGAAGAAAGCTCTCGCCTGCTAAAAAATCACCTTTCCTCCTTTTCTGTCCTGTGATACTATTTTGAGGTAATTCCCTGTCTCGTTCAGCGTTACCTTAGCAACAGATGCCAATAGAGCGCAAGAATTATCAAGGTCTCAGCAAATTAGAGTTCAAAGCCAAACAAGTGGTGGAAGGCTTTCTTGTAGGTATGCACAAGAGCCCTTTCCACGGGTTCTCCGTTGAATTTGCTGAGCATAGGGCCTATAACCCCGGCCAAAGCACCCGACATATTGATTGGAAGCTCTACGCGCGAACGGACAAACTGTACGTCAAGCGATTTGATGAAGAGACTAACCTGCGCTGCCAGATCATTTTGGACGTAAGCAGTTCCATGCACTACCCGGATAAGTCCAGTTTGGGGCCCGGTGAAATGAACAAGGCAGATTTTGCCGTACATGCGTCGGCAGCGCTGATAGAATT
>CAZPEQ010000414.1:0-2688 GCA_964585605.1 uncultured Weeksellaceae bacterium
CTGTACGGTACTTGCTTACGGTAAAGTCTATATCAACCTTGTATTCTCCAGCAACTTCTTCGACCTGCACGTTGGCCAATTCATTACCATAGAAGGTAATGGTATTAAACAGATCATGAACGAGGTACTCTAGAGAGTCCGGCGTAGCTTCTCGGATATATTCTACCATATTAGCAGATGTAGCGAAAGGAGGCTCGGCATTGGCGTATCTCTTTTCGAAACTTGCCATCGCTTTATTGAATTCCTCTTCTCCTAGAAATTCACTCATTGTATACAGCGCCAAGGCAGATTTCCGGTAGTTCAAAAAGTCTGCATCTAGATCAGCGTTGATCAATGGTGCTTCTTCCAGCCGCTGACCACGTTCCTCCAAGTATAGTTTATGGTAGTTTTTTCTCAACGACAATACCTTATCCTTACCGTACACCGTCTCGGTTGCTTTCATCGCTAAGTAGTCAGCCAAGCCTTCGGTGATCATTCGCCCTCCGGGGATATTTGCAGGATCAACACGGTGCCCCCACCAAGCATGGGCTATTTCATGTGCGGCAACAAAAAACGGCATATTGAATACTTCATTCTCATGGTTGTGCACATCACACGTGAAGTAAGACTCTGAACAGAGCACCAAGTTGTCGCGTACCGTAGCATAAGTGCCTTCTGTAACAGGAAACTCCACGATACGGTGTACGGTGTGATCAAGTGGGCCAAACCATTTGCTGCAATAGTTCAGCGAACTACTGAGTCCATTGAAGATATGGCTATCATTCTGATCATGAACTGGGTGTCGATATAATTCAAGTCGCTGATTTTCCTGGCTGCTTACTACTTGTTGATACGTTCCCGAAACCCAAGACATTTTATTCGCTACGGGCCCATTGGATCTGAAGTGACTATAAACCCTTCCATTTGAAGTCCAAGTGCGTTCAAGAACTCCCATGGTCAAGCCTTGCTGATCGTCCGAAGTACTCAAGACGCATTCGTAGTTGATCTGACCCATATCATTATCTGCATTAGCGTAACCCAGGAGGTTCGTATCACCTGATAACCTTTCCGGGAACGCTCGCTCTGCCAACCCATACTTTCTTCGGTCTTTTGCGCTAGTCAGGTCAATCTGCTTGTAACCAAGCCGAGGAATGATCTTCTCAGTCAGATAAGTGCCATTCGAGATCACCCTACTGTTATGATGTAAGAAACTATTGGGATAGTTCCGTATTTCTATTTCAATACGCAAAGAATCTCCTTTAGCCAACCCAGACGCTAAGGCCACTACGTCGTATTGTAGATCGTCATCCTGAACAAGAACTTGATGTGGCTGCATGATCGTACACGTTGTTTGCTCCTTGAAGCTTTTAGCGATCACAATGGTATCGATCATCTCGTCCACTCTGTTCACGTACGTAAAAACTCCTTTCGCCACAAAGTCTTTCGTTTCTGGATAAATATCCATGGTCATGTTCACGTCGCATAATCTGGGCTGAACGGTGTTCTTGAAGTGCCCAAAACGTTTCTCATTAGCTACTGATAAACGTTCCATCTCTTTATCGGAGAACATCACCTTTGAGATGTAATGTTCTTGATAGTAAATGTTAAAGCCCATGCTAAAGAATAACAACAGACTTACGCTCAGGGCATACTTGGTCACACCAACGCATCTTAACCTCACCGACTGCCAGCGCTCGGACACGGTGAACGTATTACCTCGCTTCCAGGCCAATAGGCTAACAAGCAACAACACAGCACTTCCAATGACCCAATAGAGTTTGTACGCAAAATAGGTTGCTAGTTGCCATCCATACCCGTTAAAGTCTGAGTAGTCAAAACCAATGAAAATTCCTTTCACCGAATTGAATTGCACTAAATTCTCTTTTAATAGTTCTATACCTAAATAGTCTCCTAATGAAGGTAAAAAAATATTAAAGGCTGACACCAGAAGTAGTACAAAGTAGCCCAGATACATGCGCTCGATCACAGCATGTATGCATAGTGCCAAACAAGCCCACGCAAAGAAATGTAGTCCATGCAGCACATACAACTCGAACAGATAGTGCCCGAACTCAAAACGATCATATCCAGCTAGAAGCTGCACAACAACGCCGCCTACTAAAACTAAAGTCAGCAGAACGTATTGCATTTTCAGCAAGCTCAGCAGATTGGTCGACAAGAACATCCAATTGGTCTGTGGTGTACTCTCTGTCAATCCATCCATACGATGGAGTCGATCCTTATAGATCAATACGCCTGCATATAGGAACGTCAACAAATTGACGATCATGGAAAAGTAGAACATCGGAAATCGAAGCATGTTGGCGGTAGTAGGAATAGCAACAACCCCTTCTTGTGGCCCCATCTTATACTGTTGAAACACAACTAATACCCCGCCCGCGAATAAAATGGCAAGAAAAGGCCAGCTGAAGAGGATCGCACGTAGCTGTACATTAGATAGATGCCAAACGGTTTTGATTCGATCAGAAAGCGAAAATCGGAGGGATACAGGAGGAAATGAGATAAAAGACACCTTCTTATTTACGAGGTGTGCTGCCTTCGTATTTTTTTTCGAACCGCGTTTGTCTTTCGTGAATTGATTGAATTCGAACCGCATATATGACCAACCAAGTATCGCGATACTGATCGTTAGCCAGAGCACCCTGTTATAAAGGATCATTCCCGAAATCGGTAAGCTATTGAAGTTTC
>CAZPEQ010000415.1:0-2669 GCA_964585605.1 uncultured Weeksellaceae bacterium
GGCCAAACCACCTTGAACATGATCAGCGGTACGCCCATTTCGATTGATGTGAACATAACCCCCGGGGCAACAGTAGGTTTGGCTGACTATCGGTTCTCTGCAGTATCGGCAAACAATCCGACCGCTCCCCCTCTGTTTTTAGATTTTCACGTTATATCAGGTATCACGGATCTTGTTATTGATAACCCCGGTGCTGAACAATTCGGATCCATATATAGCGGTGGCCTTTCTCTTGCAGGTCAATTAGGCGCGGGCAGAATTTCAACGAGTACCGCTGTTGAGTACGCTGCTGCAGGTGCGCTCTTTGGGGTGGTCAATATTTATTACAACGTGGCCTGGACCTTCCCAACGCTGATTGACCCGATGGTAGCTGAGTTGCAGGATTTAATGGATAATGGTACGAACTTGTTCATTTCTGGCCAAGACATTGGTTGGGATGTAGCAAGTGGCGATGCGAACGCAAATGGCACTCCTGCAGGCCAAACTTTCTACGAAGATTACATGCTCGCAAATTTCGCAGATGATGGGGATGTAACGAACAGCACCTTAAACTTCGTTGCAAATGATGGCGTCTATGGATTCACACCCATAGCAGGCCTTAATGCAGTTTATGGCAGTAACATCTTTCCTGATCAAATAACACCTCAGCCGGGGGCTGTTGCTGTGCTTGAGTATGACACCCCGGGAATAATTGGTGGTATTCGAGGGGAGACCAACAATTTCAAGGTTGTGTACTTGGGTGTAGGCATTGAACAGATCGCTGACCCAGCGATTGCCTCGGAAGTGATAAGACGTGCTCATGATTGGTTCTATGGGGCGGTAAGCACCGCTGAGTACGATGCGAAGATGGCGACACTACTGGGTCAGCTATACCCTGTGCCTACCCTTGGCCCGTTAACCATACCACTGATCAGTCTGGATGAAAGTGCTCTACTACGAATCACAGATACTCAAGGTAAATTGGTACGCGTTCAGCAGATCAAACCATCACAAACAGCTATTTTGCTGGATACACACGAATTTGCGGCGGGTATTTATTCCTGTCGGTTGATCACACGTAGTGGTCGTGCCAGCGTACCCGCTTTGTTTCAGGTGATCCATTGAGAAACCAACCACTAAAACCCCGATCCATGAAGAAAATAATTACGCTTTTACTTCTTGCTCCACTCGTTTCTTGGGCGCAAGTCCAACTCGTGAGTTCCACACCCGAAAACCGCAGTGCCTTGATTGAGCATTTCACTGGTATCAACTCTGGCGATGGTGTTAACGGTTACAACGCTTTGCTCGCAGAGTTCCAAAGCGATCCGCAGCGTACTGCCGTGATCAGTTACCACGCTGGTGGTGGCGCTATACCGATTTCTGGCCAGCCCGATTTTCAAACCACGGACGGAGCAGCGATAAACTTGTTTTTCAGCGTACAGTCTAGTCCAAGAGGAGTTGTCGGCCGAAGACTATTCCAACAGGTCTTTCAAATCCATTTCGACGATTACGACGTGAGCTCAGCGCTTGTTCGCAACCTGCCAAGCCCGGTTAACCTTGGTATGGCGTCTAGTTTTGACGCAACCACACGGGATTTGACGGTTGACGTAGAAATCTTGTATACAGCAGATGGCACTGGCGGGAATGACTTAATCTATGTGGCCTTAGTAGAAAGCGACCTAATAGCTGATCAAGTGGATTTTTCGTCGCCAACTGGCATAACTCCAAATTTCTCGCACCCTTGGGTCTTTCGAGAAGCACTGACACCGACTTGGGGCGATGAAGTGATGAATAACACCGCAGGGAACAACGAAACGAGAACATATACCTTCGCGAATGTTCCCGCTGCGTATGACATCAGCAATTGTGACGTGGTGGCCTACATTGGCGAATTACAGGGTGATGTTTATCAAGCCAAATTCGTTCCTGCTGTTGGGGGATCCACCCAGGTAGGTATTGAAGAGAATGTGCTGGAGCGTGCTTTGGGAGAAGCATTCCCTGTTCCTGCTCAAGAGATGTTGACCATTCCTTTCTTTGACCTGAAAGAAGATGCAACATTGCGTATCACGGATATGCTTGGGCGAGTCGTTAACGACCAAACCATTACGCCTGGCACGCAGCAAGTAAATTTGGCAATAGCTGATTGGCCTGCAGGTGTGTACAGTTACCAGATCATTTCAGAAACAGGCGCTGCGACCAAAGCGCGCAAGCTACAAGTCCTCTGAAAAAAGCTCACTTAAAGTTTTTCCTAAAAGCCCTGCCCAGTGCGGGGCTTTTACCATCTTTGGTGGTAATCTAAGATTATGGTCACTACAGACAAACGGGTTGAGATCATGGTGATCGGTGCAATGAAATGTGGCACAACCACGTTAGCAGACCTCTTAGCTCGTCACCCAGCAGTTTCTTTCTGCCCAAACAAAGAACCTGATTTCTTTAGTAAGGATTCAGACTGGCGTAAGAACCTGGATCAGTACCACGGGCTTTTCACTGATCCAAACAAGCGGTGGGCCGAGGCTTCTACGTCCTACACCTTTTACCCTCACTTTGCCAAACAGATCTGGAAAGACCTCTATGAGTATAACCCTGCATTGAAGTTGATATACTTATACCGCGACCCGATCGCCAGGTGCATCTCTCACTACATGCATGTTTACGAACGCGGGTATATTGACCAGAGCCTCGACGATGCG
>CAZPEQ010000416.1:0-2664 GCA_964585605.1 uncultured Weeksellaceae bacterium
CCCATGATCAAACCAACGATGCTGCCTTTTGTACTTACCAAAAATGCCTGCGGATCGGCCGTTGCCTCGGCATAATGCATTAGCAAATAACCCAACTTCCAACCGAGGAGTGCACCGAACAAACCGTTGCTGAGCATTTCTCCTATAGTAGCGGGAGCACCTACTGTAACTTCTTTGAACGTTTTGCGAATGCTGCCATTGGCCTGCATGCGAGACAACTCCTTGCCAAAAGTCCACGCTGCAACGAAGAACGCGATCGCTACAAAGAAGCCGAAACTGTTCGCGAATTTCAGGAAGGGGATATCAAGGCCCGTTAGATCAAGCAATGCATGGTATATGGTCGGATACATAGCGTGCGAAGGTAGCTGTTGTTAGCTAGGTGTTTGAGGAGATATTTCCATTTGCTGTAAGGTGCCGGAAACATGACCTTCAGGGTCAATCAAGTCCAGTCGAACAGGAACGATCGTATTGACAAGTACCGGGTCGTAGGGGAGCGAGACCCGAACGTAATTAGCAGAGAAACCGAACATCTTTTCGCCATGTTCTTCCTTCTCAAACAGGACGTGTCGTGTTTCGCCCATGTTAGACTCGTAGAAAGCGCGTCGCATTTTGCCACTCAGGAAGTTCAATTGCTTGGTGCGCTCCCTGCGGATGTTAACAGGCACGCTATCTTCCATGCGCACGGCCGTGGTGTTCGCGCGTTCGCTATAGGTGAATACGTGCAAATAATTCACGTCAATACTACGCAAGAATTGGTGCGTTTTTGCGAACTCCTCTTTCGTTTCACCTGGTGTTCCCGTAATCACATCCACGCCAATACACGCTTTTGGCATTGCTGCACGAATGCGTGCTACGCGCTCACTGTAGAGTGCCGTATCGTACCTGCGCCTCATTCGCGCAAGAATAGCATCGCTGCCGCTTTGAAGAGGTATGTGAAAATGAGGTGCGAAACGTTCGCTGGTACCAACAAAATCGATGATGTCGTTGCTTAACAAATTCGGTTCAATGCTACTGATACGGAAACGTTCTATGCCACGTACCTGATCGAGTGCTTGAATGAGTTGCAGAAAGTCTTCTTGGCTTTCTGCTCCGAAGTCGCCGATATTCACCCCGGTCAACACGATCTCTCGGGTGCCATTTGAGGCGATCTCGCGTGCTTGATTCACCACCTGTTCTATTGTGCCGCTTCTACTTCGCCCTCTTGCCAAGGGTATGGTGCAGAAAGAGCAGAAATAATCGCAGCCGTCTTGAATCTTTAGGAAGGTACGGGTTCGATCTCCAGCACTGTAACTTGGAACAAAGGTCTTGACCTCTTTGATCGCGCCACCTAGAACGACACCCTTGGTTCGTTTTTCCTGAATCTCATCCAAATGCGCAACAACGTTGAACTTTTCATTCGCACCAAGCACGAGGTCAACCCCAGGTATACTGGCGATCTCATCTGGTTTTAGCTGTGCATAGCAGCCAATGACAAGGACGATGCCGGCCGGGTTCATCGCCTGAAAACGACGAACATGACGTCGACATTCTTTGTCGGCATTCTCGGTGACACTGCACGTGTTCAATACGAACACGTCTGGTCTATCCTCAATTTTTACTTTCGCGTAACCAGCGCCTTCCATGGAACGCGCCAAAGTGCTGGTCTCACTGAAGTTGAGCTTACAGCCCAAGGTGTGGAATGCTACGATTCGTGTGTGGCGCATGGATAAGGTCTGCAAAGGTATTGAAGTAGATATACCTACAGGGTTTTACTTTGTGTTATGCGTAAGGTGTTGCCCCTGTTATTCTTATTGCTCGGATGTACTGCGGAGCATGTCGATCAGGGGGATAAGCAAGTGTTTCGCTACAACGAGGCTGAAGGAATTACTTCCTTAGACCCCGCATTCGCTCGAAATTTTGAACATATATGGGCCTGTGATCAGCTTTTCGATGGCTTGGTTGAAATGGCACCTGATCTGAAGGTGAGGCCTGCCATAGCAAAATCGTGGGAGGTACAGGACAGTGGAAAGACTTACGTGTTTCATTTAGATCCGGCAATTCGCTTCCACGATTCAGAGGTGTTTGAAAACGGAAAGGGGAGAAAGGTGACTGCCCAAGATGTTTTGTACAGTTTTGAACGAATCAGAAATGAAGAGACCGCTTCTCCAGGAAGTTGGATCTTCGAGCATGTATCAAGCTTTGAGGTGCAGCAAGATGGTGCATTCGCTGTTAAATTGAAAAAGCCCTTTCCTGCCTTCTTAGGGGTGCTGAGTATGGTTTACGCCAGCGTTGTGCCTCATGAAGCAATCGCGCACTATGGAGAAACATGGCGCAGGAACCCCGTGGGTTGTGGCCCATTTCGGTTCGGACATTGGCTGGAAGGGGTGAAGCTGTCATTGCTAAGGAATGATTCATATCATAAGCTGGATGAAGATGGAATGCGCTTGCCCTATTTGGATGCCGTGGTGATTTCCTTCGTGAAGGATAAGAACGCTGCTTTTCTGAATTTACAGAAAGGCGAATTGGACATGCTCAGTGGCTTAGAGGGTAGCTACAAGAGCGAGTTGTTAGACGCCTTGGGAAATGTGACGAACTCCTATAAAGATCGGATCGAGATGATTCGCTTACCCTGGTTGAAGACAGACTATTTGGACTTTTTGTTGGACCAAGAAGCAGAAGTTACAC
>CAZPEQ010000417.1:0-2650 GCA_964585605.1 uncultured Weeksellaceae bacterium
TGTCATCTCCCTCTTCGCCGCCCCAGTGGCTATGGCAGTTTCAAAAGGAGGCAAGGTGCATCGTGCCGCTGGTAAGGTATTCTTTTATGGAATGGCCGTAACCTCACTGACAGCGCTGGTTACGGGCTACTGGCATGGAAAATACTTCTTAATGATGATCTCCTTCTTCAGCTTTCACCTTATTGCAAGCGGGTACCGTTCATTATTCTTGAAAAGCTTACATCGCGGCATTCGACCTACATTTTTAGACAAGGTGCTACACGGCAGTGCGCTCGTTGTGAATTTGGGTTTGCTGATTTGGGGACTATCCATGATGATACTCAAAGTAAAAGGAAGCATGTTCCATGTATTCATAGCCTTTGGGTTGATCGGCACTCTTTTCGCTTGGGCCCAGATCCGCAAATTCTATAAGAATAACGTGGATAAGAGACAGTGGTTTTACGACCATATTGCGGGTTTCTTGGCGGGCTACATAGCTGCCTTATCTGCTTTCTCTGTCAACATATTGATTGACTATATCTCCATGCCTATCTGGCTGGCTTGGACTTGGCCGACCCTGTTGGGTACGCCCATCATCTTCCTTTGGATAAAGTATTACAAAAAGCGCATCTCGGCGGGACGTAAGATCCGAGATATGGTCAAAGAGATCAAGCTTAACCCGGACAAGTCATAGTTTGCATTGCCCCCGCTTCTTTAGGGTATTTTTGTTGGCTACATGTCACCCGAGCCTCAAAGTGTATTTTCTATAGATGTGGAAGATTGGTTCCATATCCTAGATGTGGACAGCGCGCCCGAACTGGCTGAATGGCCTAAGCAAGAATCTCGAGTAGAAGCAGCTACACATGTGCTCTTGGATCTGTTTGATCGAAAGTCAGTGAAATGCACTTTGTTCGTGCTGGGTTGGGTCGCGGAGCGTTTCCCAAGTTTGATACAGGAGTGTGCAGCGCGTGGGCACGAGATAGCTTCGCATGGCTATGCGCATGAATTGGTCTTTCAAATTGGCCAAGAGCGGTTTGATGCCGATATCCAGAAGGGAAAAAAGCTGATTGAAGATGTCGTTGGGCAAAGGGTCAATGGTTACCGTGCACCCGGTTTTTCGCTTACGGCAGAAACGCCTTGGTTCTATGAATCACTCGCTAAAGCGGGTTATACCTACGACTCAAGCTTGTTTCCGAGTGCCCGCAACCATGGGGGCATTGCGCACGCAAATACCAAACCCCACTTGGTAAAGACGGCGTACGGGGATATTATGGAGTTTCCAATTTCCCTGGCGAGTGTCATGGGTAAAAAGATGTACTTCTTTGGGGGAGGGTACTTACGTTTCTTCCCGTACTTCTTGATTAAGAAAAAGGCGCAAGAGGTGTTGGATGAAGGCCGTTCGGTGGTGTACTATTTGCACCCTAGAGAAGTTGATCCAGGACATCCGAAGTTGGCTATGAGCGCCAAACGGAGATTCATGAGTTACGTGAACATCGCCAGTAGTGTCCCTAAAATGGAAAAACTGTTTGACCGTTTTCCCATGACAACATTTGCTGAATTAGTAGCTCAACAGCAGCACTTAATAGCAGCGGATGCGAGGTAAAAAGCAGCAGGTCCTGATTCTCTATACAGAGCTTGCTCCGTATTTCTTGGCATGCCTGAAGGCGCTTGTTCAAAAGCATCCCGTGGAAGTGCATTTAGTGCGGTGGCCAGTGAACAAAGAGGCCCCGTTCCTACTGGAATTTGAAGTAGGCGTTACCGTGTATGAGCGTGATCAGCTGAATCGATCGACATTGCTTGCTTTACTTGACAAAATTGATCCGGCCTTGGTTATGTGCAGCGGCTGGGTCGATAAAGATTACCTCGCCGTCTGTAAACAAGCTAAACGAGCGGGAAAGGCTACGGTCATGTGCAGTGACACGGCTTGGCGTGGTGATGCAAAGCAATGGGCTGCCGTATTTCTGGCGAAATTCTGGATATCCGGCACCTTCACAAATGCTTGGGTAAGTGGGGAGTTACAAGCAACATATGCGCGCAAGTTGGGCTTTGCTCGATCAGCAGTACAAACAGGATTTTATTCAGCAGATGTTCCGGCATTTAAAGATCAAGCTGAACGACTTAAAGAAGCCAAAAAGGAACACCTTCCACACCGCTTTTTATGTGTTGCACGCTATATCTCAACAAAAGGACATCAGTACCTGTGTGAGGCATTTGCCGACCTAGTTGATCAAGGCCGCGCAAAAGATTGGGAGTTGTGGTGCGTAGGAACAGGCGAATTGCACCCCTTGTCGTTTCAACACGATCGTATCAAACATATCGGCTTTGTGCAACCTGCGGATCTGCTTGGTATTCAAAAGGAGTGCAGTGTGTTCGTTCTTCCTAGTATCTATGAGCCGTGGGGGGTTGTTGTACAGGAACATGCACTGGCCGGTTTCCCTATGATCTTAAGTGATGCAGTAGGCGCTCGTGAACGCTTTCTAAAGGATGGCGTAAACGGCTACATCTTTCAAGCAAACCGTAAAACAGCATTGCAAGAGCGCATGCTAGCCCTGATTGAAGCGGATGATGATTCCATCAGAAAAATGGGTGATGCAAGTATTGCTTTGGGCCGCGATTGGGATCCGAACAAATGGGCTGAATTACTCATGAAACAAATGAAACCATGAAACCA
>CAZPEQ010000418.1:0-2641 GCA_964585605.1 uncultured Weeksellaceae bacterium
CTTTCATTTCCCTTTTCGCTACGTGGATCGGAGCCGTTTTTATTCTACGCAGGAGTTGGTTGCAGATATGCCGTACGTGCAACTGCGTGGCACGTTGGAGAATTTGAAGCTCGTAGGTGCACCACGCCAACGCAGGTTAACAGGGCGGATAAGCGATGAACAGGGGAGTGTGGATTTGGTTTGGTTCAAGGGTGCCCGTTGGATCGCACCTTCCTTGAAAGAGGGCATGGACTATGTGGTTTTCGGTAAACCCAATTGGTTCAAAGGAAAATTCAATATCCCGCACCCTGAAATGGAACCCGCAGAGCAATGGGAACGTGGATTGGATGCGTCGCTACAGCCCGTGTACAGCACAACGGAAAAGCTATCGGGGAAAGGAGTAAACAGCAAAGGCATTTGGAAGTTGATCAAAACCTTACTTCCGCAGATCTATGATCTGATTCCGGAGAATTTAAATCAAGAGTTGGTCACCTGGCTTGGAGGTGTTACTCGTAAAGATGCCTTTCGGCAAGTGCATGCACCCCAGAACGCGGAGATGTTGGATGCGGCGACACGTCGTTTGAAGTTCGAAGAACTCTTCTACTTACAGATGCTCTTACTCAAACAAAAGATCTTATTGCAAGAACGCACGCAAGGTTTCGTGTTCAGTTCCGTGGGCGAAAAATTCAATCGCTTCTACAGAGAGAAACTACCCTTTGAATTAACCGGTGCGCAGAAACGGGTGGTGAAAGAGATCCGGAAGGACATGGGTTCGGGTAAGCAAATGAACCGCTTGTTGCAAGGTGATGTAGGTAGTGGGAAAACCTTAGTCGCGTTACTAAGTATGTTGATCGCCTTGGATAATGGCTATCAGGCGGCTATGATGGCACCTACCGAAATTTTGACGCAACAGCACTACAAGACCTTAAGTAAGTTCTTAGAGGGCTTGCCGATCGTTGTTCGCATACTCACAGGAAGTACGAAGACCGCGGAGCGCAAAAGTATCCTAACGGCGTTGAAAGCCGGAGAGATCCACATCCTAGTGGGCACGCACGCCTTACTCGAAGACCGGGTGAAATTTGACAAACTCGGCTTGGTCGTTGTTGATGAGCAGCATCGTTTTGGTGTTGCCCAGCGCGCCCGGCTGTGGAAGAAAAGTGTTGTGCCTCCACATGTACTGGTGGCAACCGCTACTCCCATTCCGCGTACACTTGCCATGACGGTTTACGGTGACTTGGATGTAAGTGTGATCGATGAATTACCGCCTGGTAGAAAGCCCGTTCGCACCTTGCACAAGCTAGATGCCTCGCGCATGGCCGTTTTCGGCTTTATGGAAGAGGAAATAAAGAAGGGACGACAGATCTACATTGTTTACCCCTTGATAGAGGAGAGTGAGAATTTTGATTACAAGGACCTGCAGGATGGATTCGAAAGTATCTCCCGCCGATTCCCTCTACCTGAGTATGCGATCAGCATTGTTCATGGGCGTATGGATCCGAAGGACAAGGATGTGGAGATGGAGCGGTTCGTGAAAGGGGAAACCAACATCATGGTAGCCACCACAGTAATCGAGGTCGGTGTTGACGTTCCCAATGCAAGCGTCATGATCATTGAGAATGCTGAGCGCTTCGGTCTTTCCCAATTGCACCAATTGCGAGGACGTGTGGGCAGGGGAGCTGATCAGAGTTACTGTGTGCTTATGACAGGGGGTGAATTGAAGTTGAACGGCAAGAAACGCATTGAAACCATGGTCAATTCCAGCGATGGATTCCATATTGCGGAGGTGGACCTGGAGATACGCGGCCCCGGCGATCTGATGGGAACGCAGCAAAGTGGTATTCCAGGGTTGAGTTTGGCCGATATCACCCAAGATGGAGAGTTGTTGCAGCAGGCCCGTGCTGCAGCCAGGCATATACTCGAGTCCGACCCGGACTTACAAGAACCCGCCAACACGCAGATCAAACGTACCATTGATGTAAAAATGCGCACGGAGGCCGTATGGGGCCGAATATCCTAGAGGAAGATTACGTTTTTAAGATCTCCTGCTTACGTACATGTGTTGGACTGCGTACATGCCAAACACAGCCTAATGCGATCAAGCCTTGAGCAACAGCATAAGTCCCCCAAATGAAGACCGGTGCGTGTTCCATGGGGTCAACGAAACGGTCAAGCGTTAGCAAAGTGTTTGAACCGGCGAAGAGCAGGGTGCCAAGTAAAACGAGTAACCAACTGCGTCGAAAAGTGCGTTGCCAACGAAAGCTGGCTGCTACCGCTGTACAGGCGATCAAGAACAGATAGATCCATACTGCAGCAGCAATATCGTGATCCACCCGTGGCATGAGCAGACTGCTGAACCAAAACCAGCAGGCGAAGAGCGCAATGGATAGAATGGTAGGCACGACCAAGCCTTGCCAGGGAGCTTTCGCCGCGGCAATATTCAGTACGAAACCAATCAAATAACACAGTGTTCCAAGAAGGAACATGGCCATACCAATGAGGAACGAGAACGCATCCACATCCATGAACAAGAAGGCTATATCGCCCAAAAGCGAGAACAACAAGCCAGCCTGTATCAGCAGTGTGAATCGGTCACCATACATCTGGGTATTCAGGAAAAACCAGATTGATAAGCTCACCAGCATTAAAGGTTTACATGCATAGG